>JAICIO010000006.1 GCA_025924315.1 Phycisphaerae bacterium | reverse complement strand
TTGCGGCGAATGACCCATATCTCAGCGGCGGATTTCCGCTCGGCGCCACGAATCTCGGCGCAAAAAATAATGGCCTCCCCGGTGACGTGATCGTCTCATGGTTCCAACCGCTGCACGAATGGTTCGATGGCGACGATTGGAACAACGAAAAGTACCTGATGGTCGTGAACGCCCTGGCGGACATGAACGGCACGCCGGCCGATTGCCGCCAGACGGTCACGTTGCAGTTCAACAACAACGTCAATTCCCAGACGCTTCAGGTACTTGACCCTGCGACCGGCGTGATTACCAACGTCGATCTGCCGATCGTGAGCACCAAGCGGCAGTACACGCTCACGCTCGACGGTGGATCCGCGGTCATCTTCAAATTCAAAGATGGCGCCCCATTCGTCGGCACGCTTCCGCCGGATGCGATTTGGAAAACCGGCGCGACGGGGACGTTCTCCACCGGTGCCAACTGGGATATCGGCACGGCGCCCAACGGCAATTACTTCGCGCACTTCGGCACGCTGACGACCGGGGCCGGCCCGTACAACGTCAACTTCGGCTCCGACGTTTCATCGACCGGCGCGTTCATTCACAAAGACAACACCACTTGGAATCTGAACAACCACACTTACACCCTCAACGGTTTCGCGGGCGTGGATAGCCTGATCGTCGGCATGTACGGCGGCGAAAATGGGCAGCTCACCGTGAGTAACGGGTCGCTGAATGTCGCTGCATCTTCGACGAACTTCAGCCAGGTCGGAAAGGCATCCGGCGCGACGGGCATCATGACGCTCGCAAGCGGTGCACATTGGACCAACTCGCCGGCGGTTCTCATCGGCAAGGCCGGAAACGGAACGGTGAACGTGAACACCAGCGCAACCGCGAGCCTAAGCGATGTTTATCTGGGCGGAAGCACAACCACTTTCACCACCGGCAGCGGTGTGTTGAATGTGAACGGCGGAAGTGTTTCGATCTCGGGTACGCTCAAGACCTGGAACACGGGAACGTCGAGCGTGAATCTCTCGAGCGGCACGCTTTCGGTCGGCACGCTCGACAACAACGGCAATCCATCACGCTTCAACTTCAGCGGCGGAACGCTCGACGTCACGTCTTCGCCGATCACGATCGGCAGCACGAATCATTTCACAACGCTGACGGTTGGCGCGGGAAAGACGCTGCGCGTGAGCGGAGCGGGCCAGCTTCTTTCGACGAGCAACACCGGCACGTTGAACATCACGGGCGGGCGCGTGTACGGGCATAACATGGATTTCACGACCGGCGCGTTCACGTTCACCGGCGGGACAATCCAGATCGACAGCGGGCCGCTCAAAATCGGCAACTCTTCGAACAACAGTTACGCCGGTGCGATTACCGGCAATGGCTCCCTGACGAAAAATGGCACGGGCGCAACGACGATGACGGGATCGCTTTCGTTTACCGGCTCGACGAACGTGTCTCCCGGCGGCACGCTCGTCTTCGCTACGCCGCATCTCACGTCGTCGGCACTGAACGTTTCGGACAATGCGACGGCGCAATTCTCGTCCGGCGGGGCGAATGTTCTTCGCACCGGAACGATCAACACCAACACCAGCGGCCGGATCGATCTGACGGATAACCCCGCGATCATTGATTACAGCGGATCGAGCCCAGCGGCGTCGATCCGCGCGATGATCAAATCGGGTTACAACAACGGCGCGTGGAATGGCCCCGGCTTCATCAGCACGCTCGCTCAAACGTCGAGCGTCAAAACCGCGATCGGGTATGCGGAGGCGAGCGATTTGTTCAACACGTTTCCGACGCAATATGCGGGGCAGACGATCGACAGCACGACGATCGTTACGCGCTACACGGTGATGGGTGATGCGGATTTCAGCGGGAAGACGGACATCCTCGACTTCAACGTGCTCGCCGCCAACTTCGGCAAGTCGAACATGACCTGGCGGCAGGGTGATTTCGATTACAGCGGAACGGTCGACATCCTGGATTTCAATCTGCTCGCGTCGACTTTTGGCCATTCGGCGCCGAATTCTGCGCCGCCGGCGGCGCTGCGCATCGACGCGGCGCGATCTTCAGGCGATACTGCGGCCATTCCGTTGCCTTCGCCGCTGAAGTTGGGGGCGGTTGGCTTGTTGCTTGCTATCTTCGCGGCGGCGCGCTCGCGGCAAATTCGTTGTTAAGGGAGGGAAATCCTTTGCACCATCGACTCACACCCATGCGACGCGTTCTGATTGCCATCTGCAGCGGGGTGATCGCAACATCTGCTTTTGCGACCGATGTGCATTTCGATTACACGTCGTTCGACAACCCAAACACCCCGGGCATCACCCCGCATTTCGGGCAGGCGCAGTTCAACGTCTTGAACTACCCGAGCATCAACGGCAACTACATGATGACATCGACGGACGCGCATCGTCCGGAGATGACCGCGAACAACAATGCGCTCGCCGAGTTCTACAACAACTTTCTCGCCGACTACAACACGCAATACAAAAACAACGGCGGGGTGCTCGACGCGACCGCCGAAGCCGACGCCATCAACGCCTACACGATCAAGAACTCGACCAAGACTGGCGCCAAGCCGAATTGGATGCTGCTGAACGAGATCTCCGCGAGCGTCTGGCCCGATACGTCGCAAAAAGGCAGCGACTATCGCGCCTGGGTCATCGCCGTCGCCGCGCGTCTCCACGACACGTACAACTACAACGTTGTCACGTTCGCGCCGTTCGCGACCGTCGGAACCGATCGCGCCAGCGACTGGCAAGCGCTCACGGCCAAATCGTACGTCGGCGTCGAGAACTATCTCAGCGGCGCCGAGGTGATGAGCGGCGGATCCAATTACGCGTCGCGCGTCGCCTGGGCGCAGGCGCAGTATCAGGCATCGGTCAACACCTACGGCGCGGCCGGCGTGCCGAAGTCGAAGCTTGTCCTCACCGAAGAATTCGCCAACACGATCAGCGGTACCGGCTGGGGCCGCGCCGGACTTTCCGCCAGCGACTGGGACACCGTCATCCAGATACGACAGGATGCGATCTACAACGTCGGCTTCCCCGGTTTCGCCGCGTATGCGTGGGGATCCAACGGCATGCTCATCACCGAGGCCGAGCAGATCCAGCACGAATACTGGTATCGCACGCGGCTTGTTCTGCCCGGTCAGCAGCCGCAGTGGCTTTCCGATGATTCCATCAATGTGAATGGCACGGTCATTCCGCTGAGTTGGTCGGAGCAACTCAACTGGATCGGCGGAGTGCCAAATGCACCCGGCGCGGTCGCGAATTTCTTCCGCACAAACACCGCGGCGAGAACGATTACGCTCGACGGTTCGCAAACGGTCGGGTCAATGAGTTTCAACAGCTCATTCGGCTACACGATTACGCCCGGCAGCGGAGGAACGCTGACGCTGAATAACGGCGGCGCGGGCGCGGGGGTTATCGTGCCAGTCGGCACGCACGCGATCAATGTGCCCGTGGCTCTGGCGGACAACGTCACGTTCAACGTGACCAGTTCGCTGTCGCTTGGCGCGGGGCTGACTAACAACTCAGGTCGAAGCATCACGAAAACCGGCGGCGGCACGCTGACGATCACCGGAACGCAATCGCACTCCGCAGGCGCGATGTTCACGGCGAGCGACGGCGTGACCAACCTGAACTCCAACGCGAACGAAAACCTTGCGGTCATCGCGAATTCGACCGTGAATTTCGGATCCGCGCAGAACCTTTCCTCGCTCACGATCGCCGCAAATAAAAAAGTGACGCTCGCGTCGGGTGGTTCAAACCCACTTCGCGTTGGCTCGCTCAATATCAGCGGTCAACTCGATCTCAACGACAATCCCGCGATTGTCGATTATGACGGCTCGAGCCCGCTGGCGACGATCCGAAGTCTCATCCAGAGCGGCTACAACAACGGCTCGTGGAACGGCAACGGCATCATGAGCACGCTCGCGCAAACGTCGCCGACGAAAGCCGCGATTGGTTACGCCGAGGCGAGCAGCATGTTCGACACGTTCCCCGCGACCTATGCAGGTCAGTCAATCGACAGCACGACGGTTGTGATGCGCTACACGGTGATGGGCGACACGGATTTCAGCGGGAGCACGGACATCCTCGACTTCAATTCACTGGCTGCCAACTTCGGCAAGACCAACATGTCCTGGCGACAGGGTGATTTCAATTACGACGGAACCATCGACATCAGCGATTTCAATTTGCTCGCCGCGAGTTTCGGCCAGAGCGCACCGGCGAATGCGGCGCCGTTTGCGCAGTTCCTGAACATTGCATCCGACAACATCACATCGATCCCGCTTCCCGCGCCGGTGTATCTGGGCGCCATCGGCCTCGCGTGTGCGTTCGGCGCGACGTGGAAGTTCCGCCGATCGTGATGCTCGCCTATCATGTTGTCTGATGCTCCCGACGCCGAAGGTTTATCGTCGCCGTCCAGCGCAAGCGCGGCAGAAGCAATCACTTCTGCTCGTCTGCCCGCGCATCTCGCCGGAATGGGAGTTGAATTCTCTGCGCAGCCTGATGAAGCCGAAAGGCTACAAGGTTCATCAACCGCACGAGCAGTCGTGGCCAAGGAACGCGACGAAGGTAATCGAGCAAACGATTGCAGACGCGCGCGTGCGACTCGGAGTTGAGCCGAAGGTGCATCACAAGCCGGATGGCGAGTATTTTTTCGCCGCCGAACTTGATTCGGCGGATGAAGACGCGGCGCGAGCGTTCGCCATCGTGCTTTCCTCGCGGTTGCCAAAACTGTGGTTCGTGCTCGATCGCCTGCTGATCAAAAACGGCCGGTTTTTCCGCCGCGAAAACGGATTTAAGCTGTTCATCGTGCAGGCGACGAACGTCCACCTGCCGCGCGCAATGCGAGCCGCGATTGCGGACTTAATCGCTCCAACGGAATCCGAGGAAAACGAACCGCCCACGCCGCGCGAGCGCCAGCGGCGCGTCAGCGCGTTCTTCATTGCTCACAAAGGCCGCGGCGAGCAACTCAAGCGGCATCACAAGCAACATCGACAAGGCAAGGCCAATCATGTCACGCAAAACGCTCATCACGCAGAGCATCCGAACCCGCCAGCGCAGTGAAATGATCGACGTCACCGACCGCGTGCAGAAAGCCCTCCACGTGCAAGGCGTGAAGGACGGCATCGCGATCGTCTACATTCCGCACACCACCGCGGCCGTCACGATCAACGAAAACGCGGACCCGGATGTGAAGCACGATCTGCTGAAGAAGCTCGAAGAGGTGATCCCCAATCGCGAGACCTATTACCAGCACGGTGAGGGCAACAGCGATAGCCATCTCAAGACGCAGCTCACCGGCAACAGCGTGATGGTGATCATCGACGAGGGCAAGCTCGTGCTCGGCACGTGGCAGGGCATCTACTTCTGCGAATTCGACGGTCCCCGCGAACGCGAAATGCTTATCAAGATTATCGAAGGATGAAATGAACCGCCAAGACGCCCACGACGCCAAGGAAGATACCTCGGATTCTTTTCTTGGCGTTTTGGCGTCTCGGCGGTTTCTATGCGTGAATGTCAGACCTGACGATGCCGCTGATTTATGGGTACACTAGGATGCGTGAGCGAGCATGCGCCCAGTCTCACGTACGCGCAGCAACCGGAAGGGTACAAGCTGCATGTCGAGTTCTTTCCCGGCGGGGTGACGTTCGTCGATCGGCCCGAGCAGCTCGAATCTCGCCGGCCGAAGAGCGCGACGGTGCTGATCGTTAAAGACGGCCGAGTCAGCGTCGATCAGCCGAGGGCGCGGAATCGCTCGCGTTTTCGCAATCTCCAATCCCGGCATCTCCGCGCCTCGTACGTGATGCGCTCGGGCGTCTTCGGCTTGTTCGTCCGCAGTTTCCTGCGGCTGCATTTCAACGGGAAACACATCGACATCTTCCACGGCTACAGCGCCGCGGAGCTGGAATGGGTCGCGAAGACGATGCGCATCGAGATCCACAAGCACCGCGGGGATGTGGCGTGGTTGAAGGACGATTGACGCGTGTGGCACAGCCGCCCTCGGCTGTGCTTGCGGGTGCAGCAGGAAGCACAGCCGGGGGCGGCTGTGCCACATCGCAAAGTGCTAGCGGCCGTTCATCAGACCGACGGCTTGCTCGTAAACCTGCACGCACTGCTTCGCGGCGTCGGTCCAGCTGAGTCTTCTCACTTCGAATGAGCCGTGTTGGCGAAGTGTGCTCGCGAGGGGGGGATGACGCAGGACGGCGATGATTTTGTTCGCCATCTCATTGATGTCCCAGAAATCGACCTTCAACGCGTGGGTGAGAACTTCACTCACGCCGGATTGCTTGCTGATGATCACTGGCACGTCGTGGCTCATCGCTTCGAGCGGGGCGATGCCGAAGGGTTCGCTGACGCTTGGCATTACATAAAGGTCGGCCATCTTGAAAACTTTTTCGACATCGCCGCCGCGCAAAAAGCCGGTGAAAAGGACCTTGTGGCCGATCCCCATCGCGGCGGCCATTTCGATGGTGCGGCGGATCATGTCGCCAGAGCCGGCCATCACGAACTTCACGTTGTCCATCACCTCGAGCACTTTTTTGGCGGCGGCGAGGAAATACTCAGGGCCTTTTTGCATCGTGATCCGGCCGAGGAACAGGACGATCTTTTCGTCTTTGTGGATCGAATACTTCTCTTCGTCGAAGCCATTTCCGTTCCCGTTGGATTCGATCGCGTTGTAAACGACTTCCACCTTGTCAGGATGAATGCCGTAGTGATGCGTGATGATGTTCTTGGTGAGGTAGCTGACAGCGATGACCTTCATCGCGCCATGCATGCCTCTTCGCTCGATGTCGTAGATGCGCTGATCGACATGGTTGCCGGCGCGATCGAACTCGGTCGAATGCACGTGAACGACCAGCGGCTTGCCGGTGAGGCCCGCCACAGCTAAGCCTGCGGGGAAAGTCATCCAGTCATGAGCGTGAACGACTTCGAACGTTTCGTTGCGCGCGATCTCGGCCGCGAGCGCCGCATAGCGCTGGATCTCACCGAAAAGATCGCCTCCATAATGGCCCGCGACGGGTTGGGCGGCGCCGATGAAGCCGGGCGTGGCGGTGCTGGCATTCCCTTTCGGTTTCGATTTCGGTTTGGGCTGATCTTCGGTCGGTTCGACTTGCGTCGCCTTTCGGATCGTTTGTCGTTCTTCGATCGTTTCAGGCTTGGGCGCCTCATAGTCTTCCGGCCGGGCGTAAGCATCTCCGCCTTGGGCATTCACGGTGCGGAAGCTCACATGATCGAACTCGTCGAGTCGAAATTCACTGGCGGGCGCCGCCAGAGGCGAGCCGGGTTTGGGGCTGACGAGTCGGACGTGCGTCGAGAAAGGCGTGGAAACCGGGCGCGGCAGCACGAACATGATGTCCGTGCCGATGCCGCTCATGGCCTTGGTCAGGCCATAGCAGGCGGTGCCCAATCCGCCGCTGATGAACGGCGGAAATTCCCACCCCAACATGAAGACGCGCATAGCCCAACTGCACTTTCTTAAAGCGATCGGAACGGCTCGAAAGTCGACGCAAAGTCAACTAAAGCCTTACGAGACAGGGCTTTGCGACATGGCCCGCCTCAGCATCATCGCAGTGGCGTTGGTCGGGAAACGAAAACGTGCGATTGGTCCGGCGACCGTGCGGAAACACGTCCGCTCACCGGCACTTACAGCTAACCACCGCGGGATTTCACAAGTTACGATTATCCAAGCGACCTTGTCAATAAGCGCCGCACAGCCTGCCTCTTTTTTCACCAATCGTATCCGCATTGCTCAGCGCGTGACGATGACCAAGACGACGAGCGGCAATTCCTGCCTGCAATTCAGTGCCCGACACCTTTCAACGCCGTAATAGCAATTCGCTTGCCTCATCGCGCACGAATGCGTCGAATTTGCGACCGACTCTGTGCATGACTACAGTGCAACCGTGAGCGACGTTGTACCCGCCATCTATGCACGCCAATTTGGTTCTCCGCGATTGACGATTTCCTGGCGGCTCTTCGCGCTCGCGATCGCGATGGGGTGCCTGAGCGTCTTGGTCGTGGCGGCCCATCTCAAACCGAGCGCGAACGGTTACGGCACACATCAGGAGATGAACTTGGAGGGGTGCCAGTTTCTATCCCGCACCGGTTTGCCGTGTCCGGCTTGTGGGATGACCACGAGTTTCTCCTGGTTCGTTCGCGGAAACCTGCTGGCGAGCCTTTACGTTCAACCGATGGGATTTGTCCTGGCCGTGTGCACGACGGCGGCGTTCTGGGTCTCTCTTTACATCGCGGTAACGGGGATTCCTGCCCTGCGGCTCACCAGCATGATTCCCGCGACCTACTGGCTCATACCGATGTTCGTGGGGGTGATTCTCGCCTGGGGCTGGAAAATCTTCATTCACCTGCACGGCATCGACGGGTGGCGGTGAGGAATAAGGATGAATTATGAAGGATGAAGGATGAAGCACATGCAAACACACCTTGGATTCGCACCACGCGCTTTGTTCCTCCTCTCGATTTCAAGTTTTCTCCTGATCTGCACCGGCGGATGCAACATCCTCGGCGCCGCGGCGCAAGTGATTCCGCCGGCGACCATTCAGCCGAAATATAGCGGCCTCGCAGGCCAGCAGGTCGCGGTGATGGTCTGGGCCGATCGAGGGGTGCGAACCGATTTCCCCGACCTCTCCGTCTATCTCACCGGCATGATTCAGAACGGTTTGAAGGACAGCATCAAGGACAACGAAAAGGTGCTCGGCAAAATGCAGTTTCCCTATTCGGCGGAATCGATCGTGCGCTTCCAGACCGATCACCCTGAATTGGAAACCGAGCCGATCGTCAATGTCGCGCCGCACATGGGCGTCGTCACGCGGCTGATCTATATCGAGATCGAAGACTTCTCGACGCGCTCGCGCATGGCGACGAACCTCGTCCGCGGCGAAATGACCGCGACCTTGCGCGTCATCGAAGTGAATAACGGCAAGGCAAAGGTCGCGTTCGAAGAGAATAACGTTCACGCCGTATTCCCCAAGAAATCGCCGGAAGAGGGCGTCGTGAACATGGAGCCCATCGTCGCCTATCGCGGAATACTCGGCGAGTTCACCACCGAAGTGCTGCATCGCTTCGTGCCATATCAGAAAGACGACATGGACATGGACAAGTGACGATGGTCGTTGTTCATTGGTGATTGTTCACTGTTCATTTGAGAACTGAGATGAAACGAACGCTCATTCTGCTCTTGATCCCGTTGCTCGCCGCCGGCTGCAACGTTGTGGGCGCCGTCGCGGATAAGGTCGCGGGGCCGGAGGAAATCAAGGCGAAATATGTGCCGGCCAAAGAGCCGATGCTCGTGCTCGCCGAGAGTTACGCGCATCCGTCTGACACGGTCGTCGAATCCGAACAACTCGTCGAAAAAGTTGCCCAGCAGCTGAAAGACCACAACGTCGCACCGGTGGTTGATCCCGCCGCTCCGTTCAATCTCAAGGCGGCCAAGCCAACCGAATATCAGCAGATGACGATCGCGCAGATTGGTCGAACGCTGGGCGCGAAGCAGGTGCTCTACATCGACATCGCGCAGAGCAACGTGTTCGTTGCCGAAGCGAGCGAGATGCTCAAAGGCAAAGCAGTCGTGCGCGTGCGGATCGTCGATGCCGACAGCGGCAAGACACGCTGGCCCGAAGAGGGCGGCGATGGCTATCCGCTGATCGTCGAAACGCCCATGCTGCGACAGGGCCAGGGAATCGACGAGCCATCCGTCCGATTGCAGTTACAGGAAGCAATGGGCGAAAAAGTCGCCTCGCTGTTTTACACGTACAAACCACAGTGAGTTTCTCCGCTCTCGTAAATACCAAGGCTTGTCATCCTGAGCGCAGCGAAGGATCTCGGGATCCGATGCGACGCATGTTCCCGAGATCCTTCGCTGCGCTCAGAGTCTGTGATTTTTTGCGTGGCGAGGGCGTCTCGCCCTCGCATTTGCGGCTACCGCCGCGTTGGCGAGGGCAAGATGCCCTCGCCACGCTGAAAAGATCACACGCTCTCAGGATGACGTTGCTGCTCGGGTTTGTGCTTTCGTTGCAAGTCCGCGCGTTTACGCTCACCGACGTCGGTGAAGCGCAGCCCGGCACCATCGAAATCCGCGGGGTCGCCGCGGGTGATTTCAATCCGCAAGACTGGCGTACGGGCAACCTCCATTTCGTGCCCGACGCGCGCTCGCCGCTGCTCGTCCCGCGCGACGGAAAGTTCCGCAACATCTACGCGCCATCAGTCGTGGAGACCAAAGACGGCTGGCGGATTTTCTATGGCGGATGGGACGGCACGCCGAGCGGCAATGACCGCATCTACACCGCCACCACGCGCGACTTTCTCACCTTCGACGATCGCCACACCGTCATCGAGCATGGAAAATTCCAGCACGTCTGCAACGTCAGCGCAGTCGGCCTTCCCGACGGCTCCTTCGCCTTGATGTGCACCGCCTATCCGATCGCCAACGGCACGAACAAGCCCGCGTTTTTCCATCTGGCCGACCTCACAAAAACGATCACCGCAGGCGACGACAACCTCATCACGATGAGCGGCTACGACCGTTTCTCCGCGGCGGACATCAACGGCATGAACGTTCTCCTCCGCGAGGACGATCAATACCAACTCTACTTCTCAAGCTTTACCGATCCCGGAAAGGTCTATCGCGCCCGCTCGCGCGATGGGCACCGCTTTACGTTCGAAGGCATCGCCCTTGATCACGCGGCTTTTCCAAACGACATCAAAAAGTTCCACGTGCAGGATCAGGACTGGTACGTGATGGGCTTGCACATGAACGGCCCCGATTTGTACTACGCGCTTTCCAACGACGGCCGCCGCTTCACCCCGCAGCAAAAGCTCTTCTCCCACCGCGACGCTTCGGATCGCTACATCGTCGCAGTCGGTTTCGTCACAAAGGAGAACAAACTTCTAGGCGTCCTGTATGGCGCCGGTGCGAAAGGCTCGCTCGATCAAAACCGCATCTTCGCCCGCTGGCTTCAAAAACCTGTCTTCATAACGAAGGCCGATGGTTCGAAAATCGAAGCGACAGAATCCTTCGGCCCCGATCGGGCCGCGATTCATTCGAGCAAACCCATCGCCGGGATGCTGCAATCACCAATCAGAATTCCTGTCACTCTCACGCCGGGAAGGGCGTATCAGCTCAAGTAGGGTGCGCTTCAGCGCACCGGTTATTCAATCCGGCGGAAATAACCAGTGCGATGAAGCGCACCCTACAAGACGATGTACCATCATTCGAACAGGCTCAGCTGCGGATCGGGGTGGGCGGGCTGCGCGTCGAAGCCCTTGGCTCGCAGGATCTCTGCGAAAGAGCGGGGGCCGTGGTGGGTGAAGATTTTCTTTGGCTGCACGCGGTCGATCAATTCCATCAGCTCATCGAAATCCGCGTGATCGGATAGTGGCAGGACATGATCGACCCCATAGCGATAATTCGCGCCCTTCAGCATCGCCCAACCCGTCATCATGATCGTCAGCGGCTTTTCGAACGACGTGACGAAGGGCGTCCGCGCGACGTACGGCGGGGCGACGAGCACGCCGCGCTCTTTCAGATCCACTTGCCGCTCGCCGTGAAAATCGGCCCAGACGTATTTCCGCACGGCGCCGAGCGCCGTTCCGTGTTTCTCATACAAGCAATGCATGTTGAACACCGCGCCGTGAAGCGTGACGTTGAATCCTGCATCGATGAGAATCTTCGTGATCTCCTGCGCCTTGCCGAGCGTGTAGCCGAGCACGATCGGTTGCCGATTTTCGCGCATCGCAGCGCGCACTCGCTCGACCATTTCTTCGGCCACCAATTTCGCATCAGGAAACTTGAAGAATGGTTGCCCATACGTGCATTCCATGCACAGAAAATCCGCGGGTCGTGGATCGGCACAAATCGTTGTGAGGCATGGCCGAAGCTTGAAATCGCCGGTATAAAGAAGCGATCCTCCGTCGCCGCGGTAATGCATCATCGCGCTGCCGATCACGTGTCCCGCGGGGCGCAATTCCAGCACGGCATCTTCAATCGGAAAATCCTGATAATATGTGAGTTGAATTACCCGCTGTAACCCGATACGGTACTCCGCGAGCGCGGATGTTTCCGGCGTGGCGATCGTTTGCTCGTGCAAGCCTAAGTGGTCGCTGTGGGCGTGGGAAACGAAGGAGAGCGGACGGGGTTGTCGACTGTCCAGGTACAGATCCCGGTACAAACCGTTTCCGCGAATTTTTAAACCGTCATCCCAAACCAGCATGTGTCCTGATCATAGGGCGCTTGTTGCATATGAGTTTGTGTTGCAGTTGGCGACGTGAGATGGTCGAATAGAGGAATTATCGGAACGCTTCATCGCTTTTGTTTTGGGTGACGGGCCCGGGGGAGGGCTCGTGGCGGCTGAATCGAATCGGTAGTTCCACCTCAAACTCGAGGACACCAATGGAACCCAACTTGACTGGCAGTGATAACGGACGATCCTCTGCGCGGTCGCCCAAACTCTCGTACAAATTTCAGCGCCTGCGTGAACGGCTCCGGGCCGCGATCGAATCGGGCGAATTGTGCGGAAAACTTCCCGGCGAGCGCCAACTCGCACGACGTTTCCGCGCCAATGCGAAGACGCTCAGCAAAGCGCTGACCGACCTCGCCGCCGAAGGATTGCTCGAGCGAAGCATCGGCCGTGGCACATTTGTCAAAGGCTCGATTCCGCAATCCGCGGCGCAGGATCGCTGGCTCTTGGTTTGCTCGCCGGACGATCTCGAAACGCCGCTGGTCAATCACCTCCTGCGCGAGAATCCGCAGATTCAGGTCGCGACCGACACTTCAACGATGCGGCCGAGCTTTCTTAATCCTTTCCGCGCCGTCATCACGTTCGACAAAGCGACGCCGGATGAGTTCCTCAAAGATCTCGTCGTGCGGAACATGACGGTGGTGCTCGTCGGCCGCGAGCCGACGACGTACTCGACGCATGCGGTGCTCGTCGATCGCCCGCTGGGCGCGACGCGGCTCGCGCGTGAGATGCTCACGCAGGGGCATCGCCGGTTCTTCGTGGTGAACCGCCCCGATCAGCCGTTCATGCTGACGGCCGTGCGCCAGACGGCGCAGCGGTTCGATCCGAGCGCCGTGGTTGACGGCGGAAATCCCGCGGACGTCGTCGCCGCAGTCGAAGCCGGCGCCACCGCGATCATTTGCGATTCGCGCAAGGACAGCGTCGTCGTCAAGCAGCGTCTCGAGCGCGCCCGCATCGACATTCCCGGCCGCGTGTCGCTCGGCGCCGTCGGCTCGCGCAACGCAGAGGTCGTTTGCTCGGGTTACTACGTGAATCCCATCGACAAGGCCAACGCGGTTCTTCAGCTTCTGCGCGACCCGCAAGCGTCGCATCGCCCGACAACGCTGTGGCTCAACGGCCAATACATCGACTGCGGCACCATCACCGCGATGGGCGAGATGGCCGGGACGATTCCGTTCGATAACGAAGATGTCGCCGAGGGCCGGCGGCTGTAGTTGTAGTTACCACAATCGCAATACAATGAGCGGGCTCGAACGCCGAGCCCGCTTTTCTTTTTGCTTCGCCCGTGGATCTTGTAGGGTCCGCTTCAGCGGACCGGTTACTTGCTTTTCGCACGGATCCATAACCGGTCCGCTGAAGCGGACCCTACAAAGGGAATCGGCGTTATGAAAGACTCGGAATTTACGGGTTATCTGACGCTTTCTGTGACATGAATTGCCAAGCCTCGCCCCTTTTTCGCCCGATAATTTCTTAGGCCCTCACTTTCCGCTGGACATTGGCCCGGCATGTGACATGGTAAAGCGTGCCGCTCTTCGCGCCGCGTCGGGCGGACACGTCTACAAGTGGGCTAATTGGGCCTCGTTGCATCACCGGAAGTGGGAGATCGAACATGTGCGGGATTGTCGCTTACGTCGGTCGCAAAATCGCTCAGCCGCTGCTTATCGAAGGACTCAAACGACTCGAGTACCGCGGATATGATTCTGCGGGAATCGCGGTGCTCGACCAAAAAGGGCAGATGCACATCCGCCGCGCGGTGGGGCGCATCAGCGTGCTCGAGAATGCGATCAACACCCATGCGCATCCGCTGCCCGAAGCGCACATCGGCATGGCGCACACGCGCTGGGCGACGCACGGCGCGCCGACTGAAGTCAACGCCCATCCGCATTGCGACGACGGCGGACATATCGCGGTCGTCCACAACGGCATCATCGAAAACTACTCCGTCCTGAAAAAATTCCTCAGCGAAAAAGGCCACACGTTCAGCAGCCAGACCGACACCGAAGTGCTCGCGATGCTGATCGGCGATCTCTATCTCGAGCTCAAAGCCAAGAACCACCTCGCCAAGGGCGCCTCGCTGCTACAGCGCGCGGTGCAGGCGGCGCTTCATGAAGTTGAAGGCACCTACGGCATCGCGGTCGTCTGCAAGGACGAACCGGACACGCTCGTCGTCGCGCGAAAAGGCAGTCCGCTCATCATCGGCGTGGGCGATGACGAATACGTCGTCGCCTCCGACGCCAGCGCCATCGTCGAGCACACGCAGCAGGTGATCTATCTCAACGACAACGAGATGGCCGTGCTCAAGCCCAGCTCGTTCAAGACTTGCACGATCGATGACATGGAGATCAGCCCGGTCATCACGCAGCTCGAGCACAAGCTCGAGGAGTACGAGCTCGGCGAATATGAGCACTACATGCTCAAGGAAATCTTTGAGCAGCCCAACGCAATCAAGAACTGCCTGCGCGGCCGCGTCGAACAGCGCGAAGGCCGCATCGTTCTCGGCGGCGTGAGCGAGCTGACCAAGCAGCTCGTCAGCGCGCGTCGTTTCATCCTGACCGGCCAGGGCACCGCGTGGCATGCAGGCCTCGTCGGCGATTATTTGATGGAAGATCTCGCGAAAGTCGTCACCGAATGCCAGTACGCCAGCGAATTCCGCTATCGCAATCCGCTCGTGGAAGAAAACACGGTCGTCGTTGCGATCAGTCAGTCGGGCGAAACGGCCGACACGCTCGCCGCACTGCGCGAAGCGAAAGACAAGGGTGCGACGGCTCTTGGCGTGGTGAACGTCGTCGGCTCAACCATCGCCCGCGAAACCGACGCGGGCATTTATCTGCACGCGGGCCCGGAAATCGGCGTCGCATCGACCAAGGCCTTCACCTGCCAATGCGTCGTACTCACAATGCTCGCGACGTATCTCGGCCGTCGCAAGTTCATGAGCCAGACGCAGTGCCAGGAAATGATCGATGGCCTTTGCGCGATCCCCGAGCAGATGAAGCGCGTGCTCGAGCAGAGCGACGTCGTCAAAGACATCACGAACAAGTTTTGCGAGCGCGAAAACTGGCTCTTCCTCGGCCGCGGATATCATTATCCCGTCGCCCTCGAAGGCGCGCTCAAGCTGAAGGAAATCAGCTACATCCACGCCGAAGGAATGCCCGCCGCCGAGATGAAGCACGGCCCGATCGCCCTGATCCACGAAGGCATGCCCGTCGTCTTCATCGCCACCAAGGGCAGCCAGTACGACAAGGTCATCAGCAACATCGAAGAGGTCCGCGCCAGAGGCGGCGTGATCATCGCCATCGCGACCGAAAACGACGCGAACATCCGCCGCTACAGCGACCACGTCGTCTACGTGCCCGATGTCCTCGAGCCGCTGCAGCCACTCCTCAGTGTCGTCCCGCTGCAACTCATCGCCTACCACGCCGCTGTCGCGCGCGGCTGCAATGTCGATAAACCGAGAAACCTGGCAAAGAGCGTGACCGTAGAGTAATAGTCGCTTAGCCATGACCGATGCTCGAAGTCCGAAGCGCCAGGAAGTCCTTGACACATACCGCGGGTTCGCGGCTATGGCGGTGGTCTTCTTTCATTGTTACATCGGGCCATTTCGAGCGACGCTGGATCGCACATTACCCCATTTCGCAACAGCCATACTTGCCGCCGGCTGGCTGGGGGTGCCGCTCTTTTTCATCATCAGCGGATATGTCATTTCGTTGTCATTGTTCGGACGCGAGCGGAATGTTCGAACCTCTTCCCGATTTTTGGCAAAGCGGATAGTTCGCTTGAGCCCGCCTTATTTGCTCGCGATTCTGGTCGTTGTCCTGGACGTGGCGAGCGTTGGTTTTCGCAAGGGCGATTGGCATCTCATGCCGTCAGTCGGAAATCTGCTCGCTCATGCGACCTATCTGCAAGGGATCCTTGGCACTCCAGAGTTCCTGCCGGTCGCCTGGACCCTCTGCATCGAAGTGCAGTTTTATCTCGTCTTCGCATTGCTGTGCGTTGTGATGGGATTCTTTCCAACGAAATTGCAGGACAAGATCCTGATTGCGTTTTGTCTGATGACATTCATTCCGTCACTTTTCTTTGGGCACGCCGGTTGGACGGGGTATCGATCACCTTATCTTTGGAACTACTGGTACATGTTTGTTCTCGGAATGATCGCGTACTGGTTATCGAACGGGAAACTTCCGTTGGCAATCCTTTTGATCGCGGCTGCTCTCAGCGCAGTTGTGGGCATCTATCGTCGTGAGACCGCCATTGGATTTTCTGCGGTCTTCGCATTGTTGATCTACTGTGCGGCGAAAGACAAACCAGCGTCGCGTATCATGCGGCATCCCATTCTGCTGATGCTCGGCGCAATTTCATATAGCCTGTATCTTGTTCATTGGGTCGTCGTCTATCGAATCCTTAACCTTGCGAGTTCCCGGAATGTGACCTCATTCTCGATCGCAACTGCGTGGTGCTTGATCGCGTGCGTCGCGAGCGTCGGGTTTGCATACCTGTTTTGGCACGTCATTGAGCGCCCGAGCATCAGATGGTCGCAGAGGATTTCGCTCCGACAAGTGACACCGCGCCCGCCGAGAACCGCCAATGGACCAATGCCAAACAGATGTGCGACCGAATTGGTGTCGCGGTAGTCCGATTTCATCCGTAAGAAAGCCCCAGAGGAGAACCTCCGGGGCTTTCAATGATTCGAATTCAAATTCAGTCGGGCCCATCCCACCTCGACTGAAAGAGATTACTTGGCCGCGAGCGCTTTCTCGATTGCGCCGGTCACTTGCGCATCGTCCGGCTTGGTCGGGCTGGCGAAGCGGGCGAAGACTTGGCCGTTGCGGTCGACCAGGAACTTGTTGAAGTTCCACGAGATGTCGCCTTTGAAATCGCCCGCGGTCGGCTCTTCGGTCAGGAACTTGTAGAGCGGGGCCTTGTCTTCACCTTTCACGCTGATCTTGCTCATCATCGGGAAGGTGACGTTGTATTTGTCGGTGCAGAATTTCTTGATCTCGTCGTCGCTGCCCGGTTCCTGGCTCTTGAAGTTGTTCGCGGGGAAACCAATGATGACGAAGCCCTGCTCCTTGTACTTTTCGTAAACGGCTTCGAGCGCCTTGTACTGCGGGGTGAAGCCGCACTTGCTGGCGACGTTCACAATCATGACGACCTTGCCCTTGTAGTCGGCGAGGTTCACGTCCTTGCCGTCGATGTCTTTGACTTTGAAATCGAGCGGCGACGGCTTGTCTTTGTCCGCTGTGGCGGTGGGATCTTTGACGGTGTCGGAGCCCATGACTTTCTGAACCTTTACGATGGTGAACAGGGCAACAGCGACGACAAGCGTCGCCGCGATAAGAATTTTGGTGATCATGGCCTCAATGTAGCCTGATCGCGCCCGATCGCAATGATTGCACGCCTGTCGCGTTGCGCGTCGCGAATTGACAGCTCGCCCTTCGATTTGAAAGATACTCAAATATTACATAATTAGGCATCGTACAGGAGATGCAATGGTAAAGTGCGTTCTCGCCGCGATTTGCGCGCTGCTGGTCGCGGGTTGTGTTGCCAGGAAAAACTCGCCCGCCGTCCCCGATATGCGCGCCACCTCCTCCACTGAGCCGCCCGCATCCCCTCGCGAATTCCGCGCCGTCTGGGTCGCGACCGTCGCCAACATCGATTGGCCGAGCAAGCCCGGTTTGCCTTCCGATCAGCAGCAGAAAGAAGCGCTTGCGATCCTCGACAAGTGCGTCGAGCTGAACCTCAACGCCGTCATCCTGCAGGTCCGCACGAGCTGCGATGCGCTCTACGACAGCAAGTACGAGCCGTGGTCGTACTTCCTCACCGGCGAGCAGGGGAAGGCGCCGGAGCCGTATTACGATCCGCTCAAGTTCTGGTGCGACGAAGCGCACAAGCGCGGACTGCAGCTGCACGCGTGGTTCAATCCGTATCGCGCCAAATCCGCCGCGGGAAAATACGAAGCCTCCGCCAACCATATTTCGAAAACCAACCCCGCGATCGTCAAAAGCTTCAACGGCTGGGAATGGCTCGATCCATCGGAACAGGCGTCGCAGGATCTCACCTACAACGTCTTCATGGATGTCGCGACGCGATATGACGTCGACGGCCTTCACATCGACGACTACTTCTATCCGTATCCCGAGTACCTGAAGAACGCCGACTTTCCGGATGACGATTCGTGGCAGCGCTATCAAGCGAGTGGCGGAAAGCTCAGCCGCGCCGATTGGCGTCGCGACGGCGTCAACAAGCTCATTCACCGCATTTACCTTGGTTTGAAGTCGCAGAAGCCGCATGTGCAGTTCGGCATAAGCCCGTTCGGCCTTCCGCGAGCGGGACGCATTCCAGGTGTCGTCGGTTTCGATCAATACGAGAAGCTTTATGCCGACACGCAAATGTGGCTCGAGCAGGGCTGGCTCGACTACTGGACCCCGCAGCTGTACTGGAAGATCAGCGCTCCGCAGCAGGGTTACGTCGATCTCCTCACGTACTGGTCGCAGCACAATCCAAAGAAGCGCCACCTCTGGCCCGGCGTCTTCACAAGCCGCCTCGGCGAAAAAGAACCGCAGCCGACGACGACCACGACCGACACGACCGAAGATCTCGGCCGCAAGGAATACGATCGCGAAAAGAAACTGTGGACGCTCGACAGCATCACCGATCAGATCATCGCGACGCGTCATGTGCCAGGCGCCAGCGGCGAAGTGCACTTCAGCGCCGTCGCATTCACCAAAGATATGAAGGGAATCAACGAGGCGCTCAAGGCAGGCGTGTACAAATATCCTGCCCTCGTGCCGACGAGCCCGTGGCTCGACAAGAATGCGCCCGAAAAGCCAAATGTCACACTCCAGCACGGCCGCGATGCGACGGTGGCGCGCGTCATGAAATCATCGACCGGTGACGAGCCGCTGGTGTGGTCTGTCTACACCCGTGAAGGGGATAAGTGGATTTTCCACACTTACCCCGCGAGCGAATCGACGCTCGTGCTCAAGCCGAGCGGTGACGCGCCGATCACGGAAGTTTCCGTTGCGGCGGTCAATCGTCTCGGCAATGAAAGCACGCGCGCAAGTGTAAAACTGAACGAGGGAGCTAAAAAGTAGGATTCGTCGGGCAGCCGAGGTTCCCACCGAGCCACTTTGCGATCCGATGACAAGAGACTGTTCCAGGAGCTGGGCCCTGGCATGTCCAATCACGCGGCGCGCCGGCGTCGTCGCGCGCAAAGGGTAAGTCCACCGAGCGCGAAAAAGCCGATGCTGGCCGGCTCGGGCATCACATCGACCCAAGTGGTCCCCACGCGCAGCTCGTCGACGTACATCACGTCCGGCTCAACGCTGTTGTTTCGGAAGAAGAACGATCGCACGCCGGTATTCGCGCTGAACAGGGCGTCGAAAGCGCTCGTGACATCCGCTGAGCCGGGTTCGGTGTTGCTGACCGTCGGATTGACAAAAAGCTGCGCCATCTGGTTTGTGGCGGTCGTTGAATCCAACGTCAGCTTGACCACGACCAGAACCGTCTGCGCGCTCGCTCCCGTCGTCAAATTGGTCGAGCTGTTGGGATTCGCCTGGTCCCCGAACCACTTACGATCGGCGGTATTTGTGGTGAATGACGTTCCCAACTGATAGGTGTCGGCAGTCTGAGTTCCGTCACCAGACCGAATCAGCAGAGCGGCGGCCGTGGTATTCGTTGCGGGAGCGGTACCGGGCGCGACCGTGTCGAAACCGGCCATGAACGAGCCGTTGATGAGATTGGAGCCTGTGCCAAAGGCATTTCCACCGCTCACCTGAACCGTCGGCACTTTTAACAGCAGAGAAAAATAGAGCGTGCCATCGGTGATGCCGGTTGAATCGATTTCGTGCGAGGAATTGCCGCTCGAAAAGGCTCCATCGTATTGTGCGACGATTGAATCGCCGCTGCCTCCTAGACCAGGGTAAGTCAGGCTGCCGACACTTTGCGGCTGCGGTTCGGTAGCACCGCCACTGTGCACCCAGTTGGACGAGGCGGAGCTGAGATTGGTTCCCACCCCGGCTTCATAATCGAACGAGTCGTAATACAGTAGATTTGCGCGGGCGGATTGAATCACGAGGATGGCCACAAGAACGGCCAGCGCAGCCACGAGGGGCCTGAGATGGAGTTGCATGTTTTACCCTTCCGAGAAGAGATGACACCCGTAATCGAATGTGATCGTTCGTGCGCAATCCAGCATACTCAGTGAATCCCCGGTCAGGCAAGGCAATTCTTTTGGGAACCAATATAACTGTCTTGGGATCCCATTAATTTGGGATAGAAATGTTCAGCAGTCGCGCATGCGGCAGGAGGCATTTGCCTCGTGCAGATCGCGTTTAGAAAGGGCTTTATGATTATTCTGGATTGCGCTGAATTAACTGCTCTCCATATCTGCGTTGCTCGTCACGCAGATCCTGTTTCAACCACTCCTTGAACAGCTTCAGGCTCTCTTTCGCCAGTACGTCACCCACGATTCGTGGCATCTGCGACTCGGGGCTTTGCGGTGGTTTCACCCGGCCCGTGCCACTGTCGGCCGGTGCTTTTAAGGCGTAAGCAATCGTATCGACCGCCGACACCATCGCGGCGCCGGTGCACATCACGCACGGTTCGAGGGTGGAGACGAGAATCAGATCCCGGGCGCCGAGCGGCACTTTCCCCGCGGCCTTCGCGAACGCGACGATCTCCGCGTGGGCGGTTTTGTTTTGCGTGCGGTTTTGCTCGTTGTACGCCCTGGCGATGATCGAGCCATCCCCACGGGCAAGGATCGCCGCAATCGGCGCTTCGCCGGCGTTCATCCCTTCGCGCGCGACGTCGAGCGCTTGGCGCATCAACTGCTCGAGGTAATCGCTCGTGAAATGGGCGGGGCCAGGTGACGAGATTTCCATCGCCTTGTCGAGATGATTCAGCAGGTCCTGCGGATCGTTGTAAACCACGCGAGCGCCGTTCGCTTTGAGCTGCTCGCGCGTCGCGACGCCTCCGCAGGTCACGCCAATCGAAGCGACCCCGCCGTGGACGCACGCGATCGAATCGTAAATCGTGTCGCCGACCATCGCGCACTGTGCCGGCGAGAGTTTCAGCTTCTGATGCGAGGCAAGGACGATGTCCGGCTGCGGTTTCGTCTTCTCGATGTCGCTCGCGGTGACGACTTCGTCGAACAGCTTTTGCAAATCGACCTTCGCGGCGCGCTCGATGTTTTCAATCGTTTTCGATTCGCTCGAACTGGCGAGCGCGATCTTCAATCCGCGTTTCTTCACTTCGCGAAGCAACTCCACTGCGCCGTGGAACACACGCGGCGGTTTTTCTTCGATCAGCTTTGCGAAGATCTTCGGCTGCGCCTTTCGCAATGTGTCGCCGACTTCCTTATCCGCACTCTCGCCGAGAATCCGCGGGACGAGTTGATCGCCGCCTTCACCCACTTCGCGCGCGATCCGATCCGCGGGGATGCGGAAGCCGTTTTCCGCGAACGCCTGCACCCACGCTTCAATGTGCGAAGCGTTGGTGTCCACAAGTGTGCCGTCGAGATCGAAGATCAAACCATCAAGTGCCATATCATCGTTTCTCCGTGGCGAGGGCGTCTCGCCCTCGTTTCGAGGGCAAGATGCCTCGCCACGTTTCGGAGCATAACAATCGCTCGCACGCGACGGGACGGGCGATCTTCGTTATCATCTCCCCGCGCTTTGCGAGGCACATGCTTTACTGGCTCGAATGGATTCTCGGATTTCTCTACCTGCTGCTTGGGCCGGTCACGTGGGGGTTTTTCACGTTCGGCATGTTCAAGGGTCGCGGGCGGATGATGCTGCTGTCGCGTCCGCCGATGGAATTGCCGAAGGATCCGCCGCGTGTGACGATTCTCATTCCCGCCAAAGATGAAGGCGAGCGCATCCGCGATTGCATCAATTCCGCGCTAGCGCAGGATTATCCGGATTTTGACGTGATCGCGATCGATGATCGCAGCACCGATCGCACCGGCGTGATCATGGACGAAATCGCGGCGGCGAATCCGAAGTTGCGCGTGAATCACGTCAAAGAGGGCACGCTGCCGGTCGGTTGGACCGGCAAGTGCAATGCGCTGCACACGAGCGTGAACCAGGCGAGCGGATCGTGGCTGCTCTTTGTCGATTCGGATGTCGTGCTGCAGCGGGATGTCCTCCGCGCGACGATCGCGACGGCGGTCGAGCGGCGGTTCGATCTCGTGAGTCTCCTGCCGGCGCTGGAGGGGCACACGTTCTGGGAAAATCTCGTCGTTCCCCTCGCCGGGTGCGCCGTTTCGACGATGTATCTCGTCGCGTTCACGAACTCGCCGGAGATGCCGAAGACGGCGTTCGCGAATGGGCAGTACCTCGCGATCCGGCGCGACGTGTATGACGCGATCGGCGGACATCAAGCCGTGCGCGATCGGTTTTGCGAAGACGTCGAGATGGCCCGCATCCTTAAAGCGCGCGGTTTTCGTCCGCGGATCAGTTGGGGTGCGGATTTCGCGGCGGTGCGGATGTACAGCTCGCTCAGCTCAATCTTCCGCGGATGGGGACGCAATTTTTTCGCGGGATCGCTCGGCCGGCCATGGCGCATTTTGGCGGCGATTGCGTTTTTGATTTTCTGTTCGTTTTCCGCGTACATCGCATTGGGCTGGGGGATTTATCGCAACATTCATCCGGTCAGCTTCGTCAAAGGTTGGCTTTGGATCACGACATCGGTGGCTCACCTAGTGATTATGACGGGCGCTTTGGCGATCATGTACTCATGGAGTAAGAATCGTCGCGCGTACGCATTGCTCTTTCCCCTGGGGGGCGCAATGCTGCTGGGGATTTTCTGTAGATCACTGTGGATGTGCATCACAGGTCGTGTCGAATGGCGCGGCACGCGCTACACGCATCGCATGGATCCGATGCTCGCGCAATCCGTGACGACAGCAAAAGGAAATTGAATGGCCTCGTTGAATGCGCAGCAGTTAAATGAAAAGTTTGGGATCGCGAACGCGTTGAAATTCGAAGCAGGCGGCGGTGGACTCACCCGCGCGCGGATCGACACGCCGCTCGCGATGGGCGAGATGTATCTCCACGGCGCGCACGTCACGCAGTTTCAACCGCGCGGACAGCACCCGCTGCTCTTTCTCAGCGAGAAGAGTTTGTATCAGTCGAACAGACCCATCCGCGGTGGGGTGCCGATTTGTTTTCCGTGGTTCGGCCCGCGCGCCAATGACAAGTCCGCGCCGATGCACGGCTTTGCGCGACTGAGCCAATGGGAAGTCACGCGCACGCACAAGCACAACGACGGCCGCGTCGAGATTGAGATGACGCTTCGCGACAACGACGAGACCCGTAAGCTGTGGCCAAACAAGTTCACGGCGCGTTACACCGCGACGTTCGGCGCGGAATTGCAGCCTTCGCTGGCAGTGAAAAACGACGGTACGGCGCCGTTCGATTTTGAGGAGGCGCTGCACACATACGCCCAGATCGGCGACATCAAGCAGGTCCGTCTAACCGGCCTGGAAGGCGTGGAATATATGGACAAAGTCGCCGGTGGGCGTCCGCGGCAGGGAAGCGAGCCAATGCAGATCACCGGCGAGACGGATCGGGTGTATCTGAACACCGCATCCACCTGCTCGATTCACGACCCCGTGATGAACCGCGAGGTTCGGATCGCCAAGCAGAATTCGGGAACCACGGTCGTTTGGAATCCGTGGGATAAAGTCAGTACCATTGCTGACTTAGGTGCAGATGAGGCAACCCACTTCCTTTGCGTCGAAACCGCCAATGCCAAGGAGCAAATGCTCCATCTTGCCGCCGGGGCCGAGCACGTTTTGACGGCTCGACTCTCAATTCAGCGGCAGGGGTAAATCGGCAATTTTCCGCGTTGTGCACTTCTTGCCATCGTGGCTAATTTAGCCCCGCGGGCGTCTGCGCCAGACGTATCTTTCCACCTGTCCATCGCCACGCGCGAGGAGTGCTGTTCATGCTCGAATTGCCAGCCGGTTCCGTTGCATCGGCGGAGTCGAGCGCGCAGCGACCGTGGTGGTTGGCCTACTTGATCGCAATCGTGGCTGTTCTTGGGGTGACGCTGCTGCGTTTAGTGCTGAAGCACACAGGCATCATCGGGGCGGGCGTTCCATTTCTTCTGTTCTTTCCAGCGGTGATGGTCGCGGCATGGTACGGCGGGTTTTGGCCCGCGGTGCTCGCAACGGCGCTCTCAAGTGCCGTCGCCGCTTATTTCTTCAGCCCGCCGACGCAGGTTGTGCCGATCACATCCGCTGACCAGATTTCGCGTTTCGTCCTCTTCGTGCTGGTCAACCTCACGATCGCGGCGCTGGCTGAATCGATGCATCGCGCGCGTCGGCGCGCGGAGCAGCACGCGCGCCAGAATCGCGACACGCGCGAGCTGACGGGGCTGCTTGCATCGATCGTCGAATCGTCCGACGACGCAATCATCGGCCATTCGCTCGACGGCATCATCACTAGCTGGAACCGCGGGGCCGAGGAGATGTACGGCTACACGGCCGCGGAAGCGATCGGTCAGCCGACCAGTCTGCTGATGCCGCCCGACCATCGCGACGACATGCCGTCGATGTTGAATCACATTCGCCGCGGAATGCGCGTCGAGCATTTCGAGACACGCCGACGAAAGAAAGATGGGACGGAATTTGATGTGTCGATCTCCGTTTCGCCGATTCGCAATGCGCGCGGCGAGATCATCGGCGCATCGAAGATTGCCCGCGACATCACTGCGCAGAAGAAGAGCGAGACCGCGCTTCAGCGCGCCAACGACCGTTTTCGCCTCGCCGCCGCCGCGGTCAGCAGCGTCATTTACGACTGGGAAGTGGCCAGCGATTTCGTCGAGCGCAGTATCGGGTTGATGGAGGTTGTCGGATATCGCCCCGACGAAGCCGAACCGACGCAGAAGTGGTGGCGCGACCGCATCCATCCCGACGATCGCGCGCGCATCGAGAAAGAAATGGGCGAGCAATTCGCCAAAGGTGACACGTATTCGTGCGAATATCGCATTCGCCATCGCGACGGAGAGTACCGCCACGTGTGGGATCGCGCCGTGTGCGTGCGCAACGGCGGGAATACGATCTCGCGCGTGGTCGGCAGCACGATGGATATCACCGACCGAGTCCGCGCCGAAGAATCGCTTCGCCGCCGCGAAAGCGAATTTCGAATCCTCACGGAAACAATTCCCCAGATGGTGTGGACGGCGCGTCCCGACGGCGTGGTCGATTATTTCAACCGGCGCTGGTTCGATTACACCGACCGCGCGCCGGGCGATACGAGTTGGGAAGGGATTGTCGATCCCGAACAGCTTCCGCGAACGGTCGAGCTTTGGCAGAACTCGCTTCGCACCGGTCGACCATACGAGATCGAGTATCGGCTGCGTGCGCGGGACGGCTCGTACCGGTGGTTTCTCGGTCGCGCGCAGGCGCTGCGCGATCCGGACGGAAAGATCTACCGCTGGTTTGGCACCTGCACCGACATCGACGATCAAAAGCGCGCGCTGGAAGGCGCGCGTGAAAGCGAAGAGCGATTTCGCTCGATGGCGGACTCGGCGCCGGTGCTGGTGTGGATCTCTGAGAAATTCGGCGACCGCTCTTGGTTCAATAAGGCATGGCTCGATTTCGTCGGCCGGACGATCGAACAGGAGGTGGGCGCTGGTTGGGTCGAGAACGTTCACCCCGACGACATCGGCCGCGGAATGGAAGCCTATCAAAGTGCGTTCAAAGATCGCACGAGCTATCGCGTCGAATATCGACTGCGCCGGCACGACGGCGAATACCGCTGGATGCTGGGCAACGGCGTCCCGCGCTTCTCACCGAGCGGCGAATTCATCGGGTACATCGGCTCCGCGCTCGACATTACCGACATCAAGCGCGCCGAAGAGCAGCGCAATGTCTTGCTCGCGAGCGAACGCGCGGCGCGCTCCGATGCCGAACGCGCCGGCCGAATGAAGGACGAATTCCTCGCGACGCTTTCGCACGAATTGCGCACGCCGCTCAATGCGATTCTCGGCTGGTCGCAGCTGTTGCGCACCGGACGGCTCGAGCAAACCGATTTCGAGCAAGGGCTCGAAACCGTCGAGCGCAACGCGAAGGTGCAGGCGCAGCTGATCGAAGATCTGCTCGACATGTCGCGAGTCATATCCGGAAAACTGCGGCTCGACGTCCAACAGGTGGAGCTTGCGCCGG
The DNA here is from genome assembly GCA_025924315.1 of Phycisphaerae bacterium. Taxonomy (GTDB): domain Bacteria; phylum Planctomycetota; class Phycisphaerae; order Tepidisphaerales; family Tepidisphaeraceae; genus JAICIO01. Next base: position 94,338 of record JAICIO010000006.1, on the reverse strand, counting down.
TGATCGACGCGGCGATCGAGACGGTTCGTCCCGCCGCGGATGCGAAGGGGATTCATCTGCATCGCGTGATGGATCGGAAGGTCGGCGCGGTGATGGGTGATCCAGGGCGTTTGCAGCAGATCGTGTGGAATCTGCTTTCCAACGCGATCAAGTTCACACCCAACGGCGGTCGCGTGCAGATCCTGCTCGACCGCGCGGACAATTACGTTCATATCAGCGTGATGGACACCGGCGAAGGAATCTCGCAGGAATTCTTGCCGTACGTGTTCGAGCGTTTCCGCCAGGCGAATCAGGCGACGACGCGCAAGCACATGGGCCTGGGGCTTGGCCTTGCGATCGTGCGACACTTGACGGAACTTCACGGCGGAACGGTGCAGGCGACAAGCGGCGGCGAAGGGCTTGGTTCGACGTTCACCGTCACGCTGAGCGCTGCGCCGACAAACGCGGACGATCCGCGTGCGCACGCGCCCTCGCGTCGCGACGGCGGGCTGTCGATCGCGGGGCCATTGCCGGCGCACAACGCGTTGAGCGGGCTGAAGGTGCTGGTTGTCGATGACGAGCCGGACGCGCGTGAACTCGTACGAAGATTGCTGCACGACTACGGCGCCGAGGTCGCGACGGCGGGTTCCGTCCTCGAAGCGATGCAGGCGATGACCGCGGGCAAGATCGACGTGCTGCTCAGCGATATCGGCATGCCCGAATTCGACGGATACGACCTCATCCGCCGGCTGCGCGCGCTCCCCGCCAACGCCGGCCGAGACGTCCCCGCGGTCGCCCTCACCGCATTCGCCCGCTACGAAGACCGCGAGCGCGCACTCGAAGCCGGCTTCCAGATGCACGTTCCCAAGCCGGTCGAACCCATCACCCTCGTCACCGCGGTCGCCCAGCTGGCGCATCCAGCGCTTTCGAAGTAAATACGACAACAGACGTGCCTTGGCGATTTGTAGGGTCCGCTTCAGCGGACCGGTTACTTCTTCGTGTCGCACAAGGAGTACCCGGCCCGCGGAAGCGGACCCTACACGGACGCGCGGTCTGCGTCTTCGACGTTCCCATTCCCTTGCGGATCGAAGGATTTTCGCTGCCGCTCGACCATCTCGTAGTACAGCCCTCTTCGCTCCATCAGCTCTTCATGCTTACCGCTTTCGATGATTTGGCCGTTTTCCATCACGACGATCAGATCCGCGTGCGTGATCGTGCTGAGACGGTGGGCGATGACGAACGTCGTGCGGTGTTTGAAGAGCTCCGCGAGCGATGCCTGAATCAGCTGCTCGCTTTCGGTGTCGAGGTTGCTCGTGGCTTCGTCGAGGATGAGGATTTGCGGATTGGCGAGGATGGCGCGGGCGATGCTGAGGCGCTGGCGTTGTCCGCCGGAAAGTTTGAATCCACGCTCGCCGATCAGCGTGTCGTAGCCCTGCGGGAGTGCATCAATGAATTCGTGCGCGTTCGCGCGTCGTGCGGCGTCTTTGATGTCTTCAGCGGTCGCCCCGCGTTTGCCATAGGCAATGTTCTCGCGGACCGATCCGTCGAAGAGAAACACATCCTGCTGCACGACAGCCAGCATGGAACGATAACTGGCGAGGCGCAGTTGCTTTAGATCGACGCCGTTGAGCCGAATCACGCCGCTGGTTGGATCGTAAAATCGCGCAATCAGATCGGTGAGTGTCGTCTTTCCCGCGCCGCTCGGGCCGACCAGGGCGACCGTGGCTCCGCCCGGTACTGACAGAATGAAATCGCGAATGACCGGCACACCGGCGCGATATTCGAAGCGCACGTTGTCGAATTGAAAATCGAGCACCGCAGGGGGGGCGTCGATCGCATCGGCGACGTCCGGCTTGTCCGGCTTCATGTTGAGCACTTCGAAGACGCGCTCCATCGCGGCCAATGACTTTTGCGTCTGACTGACGGATGAAACGATCTGCCAAACCGGTTGGATCAAAAGCACCGCGTAGATCTGGAACGCGAAGATGTCGCCGACGGTGGTGGGGCGCGTGCCGGGGGCGGCGCCGCGCAAAACCAGTAGTCCGCCATACCAGACGATCAGCAGACTGATGCCCGGAATGAGCAGGCCCCAGATCGTCGAGAGCACAAGTTCCATCCACTCCGCGTAAATCGTTTTGCGGATGACGGTGTGATGGCCAAGCGCATAGCCGAGTTCTTCGCGCGGTTCGCGCCGGAAGGATCGCACAACACGAATTCCGCCGAAGGTTTCGGTGACGCGTGCGTCGATGCTCGCGCGATCGTCGCGCATTGAACGATAAATCGGGCGCACGAGCCGCAACCAGCCGTAACTCGCGACCGCGAGCACAGGCAAACCGATCGCGGCGCCGAGCGCCAGCCGCCAGCTGAGGAACAGCAGGATCCCGCACGTCAGGAAGATGCGGATGAGCGCTACACCCGGCGAGATGATCGCCATCTGCACGAGTCCGCTGACCGAATCAATATCGCCGGAAAGGCGCGACGTGATTCCGCCGGCTTTCATGTCCGCAAGCTCGCCCAACGCCAGGCTGAGGAGTCGCTCGAAGAGTCGCTTGCGCAGGCGAAAAATCACATTCGCGTTGAGCACCGTCGTGCGAAAGCTGCGCAGCGATTCGAATACCTGCCGCAGCACAATGATGGCGATAATCGCAAACCCAATGACGTGAAGCTGGTGAACCTTTACGCTTTCGGGCAGATCCCGCGACAGCAGGTCGATCAGCCGCTTGATGCCGAGCGGCCACAGCATGTCGAGCGCGGCGCCGAGAACGGCAAGAACGAGAATCCCCAGCATCGTCCCCCGGTACGGCCACAGCCAGCGGACATAGTCTTTGGCGTAACGCCTTGTTGATTCTTTTCTTAGCGATGCTTTGCCATTGGAAGGGGTTTCGGGGCGCGCGGGATCGGCCCCTCTTTTTCGGAAATTCGCGGCGCGGGTTCTAGAAGATGCGGGATACTTCATTCAGGTTGAGGTAGTATACGCGCTTCAGAAAGTTGGGGGCGAAAGACGTTTTTCGTCCGCTTTGGCGTCCGACCGTCCACTTATTTGCAGAGCTGCGGCATATGGATGACACAAGGTTATTGCAGGACTACGTGGCCACCGGCTCGCATCAGTCGTTCAATCAACTGGTGTCCCGTCACATCAACCTTGTGTACTCCGCCGCCGTGAGGCAAGTCCGCGATCCGCATCTCGCCGAAGATGTTACGCAGGCTGTATTCATTATATTGTCAAAGAAGGCCGGCACTCTCCGGAGTGAAACGGTGTTGCCTGCGTGGTTAATCGGAACGACGAGATTGGCATCGCTGGACGCGCTGAAGATGGAATCACGGCGGAAACGTCATGAACAGAAAGCAGCCGCGATGAAACCGAGCTATACGCTCCCAAGTCAGCAGACGAGCTGGAACCAGATTTCAGAAACGCTGGACAGCGCGCTGGCACATCTGAACCAGCAGGACCGCCGGGCGGTGATGCTGAAGTATTACGAAAAGAAAACGTTCCGGGAAGTTGGGGCGGTCCTCGGGATCGAAGAAGAGGCGGCGCGAAAGCGCGTCTCCCGGGCGGTCGAGAAACTGCGCGTCGTATTTGCTCGAAGCGGCGGGGCGATCTCTGCCGTCGCACTGGCCGAGCTGCTTCACTCGCATCTGGCGCAACCCGCACCCGCAGGTTTGGCGAATGCAATCGCTGCAAAAGTAATGTCGAGCGGCGCGGCGGCGGCCGGCACCGGCGCAAGCCATGTCGACGCGATCGTGAATCAGGTCAATCACAGCATGCGAATGATGCAGGCCAAGGCCTGGGCGCTGCACGGCGCGATCGCCGTCGCCGCGTGCCTGGTGATCGGATTGATCGCGTATCAAATCATGTCGCAGATCGATTCGCAGAAGCCGCACACGGCGCCGAATGGTCAGCAGCTCGAGCACGTGATGGCCGATCGACCAGCGCCGCAGAAGGGCTGATCGACGACGAAACTAACTAATCTCAACATTCCCACGGTTTAAGCCGTGGGTTTTTGTCTTTGCATGCCGCGCAAACTCACTGTCGACCCACGCGCTCGGTACGCGCACCGCATGAAATTCTGGACGCGCCGACCATCCCCGAAGAAGTTCTGTGTACGCAGGATTTTCAAACCGAATCCGCGAGAATCCTCGCCGGCGATCGATCACGCGTTGGCGGTACGGCTTCGCCAAAGCCGTCGCCGACACACATGCAGCGACCAGCGCGACTGGTCCGCCGACGCCCCACACAATGGCGCGCGTGGTGGCGTCGTCAGAAACGTTCGTAGCAATCCAGACAAGGGCCATTACGGCGGCGAAGATGATCAGCGCCCATCTCCACCAGCGGATTTTCAAACGATTGTGGCACGCGGCGCAGAGCGGCACGGAAAGCACTGGAAGCGCGCTCAGCGGCAGCGCCAACTCCTCGTCGGCGTCCTCTCGCAGGCAGAGCGCGCAGGCATCAGAAGGCCAGCCGCATCGAGCCAACTGCACTGTAAGCCATCCGTCCTTGATCTCCGGGAGCGCGAAATGTATGGGACGGAGCCACGTTTGCTCGCCCAGGGTGTCTGCTGGACGCAGCGCAATCGGGCCCACTATGTTTGCCGGAGGGTGGTGCGGATATCTGGCATTCGGATCGATTCGCGCCGCAAGTGTGCGCCGGAGCATCCTCGCGCCGAACAGCAACACCGTCGCGCTCGCGACGATCAAAATGATCAGCGCATCTGCGTGCGTTTCTGTCGATGCACTTCGTTCAAGCGTGCGGTGGATGGTCGGAAATGAGACGAGGGCGATCAGGAAGATAATTACCGCCAGCGGGACGACGCCGGTATATCGAGCGTTTCCCAATGCCCAGACCATGTATCCTGAACCCAGTGACACTTTGGACAGGGCACCGCATCCACGCCGTGCTTCATTTCGCGTGCAAGCGCTCGCTGCGCGGAGGCATGCGCGCGATCTTCAGCGCCCAGGTTGTTCAGGAAATAAGGACTCGTGCCGCTCCCACTGGCGACGAGCATCTGCTCATAAAAGTAAACCTGACCACACTTTTCGCATTTGGCGGAGTAACGCGCGACCCCTTCGCTGTCGCGGTGTATGTCTTTCCGAAATGGACGAGCATGTAATCCTCGAAAGCGGAATGCCTATTGTGCGCCGAGTCGCCGTTGCGCATTGGCGAAACACTCGCGTGCGATTTTTGCGTAAAGGATCGCCTGCTCCCATCGGTCGCTTTCCTCCACCTGCTCGCCTTTCTCATTCGTGAATGTCCGCGCGTAATAAATCTTCGGGCCCAGCAACTCCGGGGCGAAGATGATGTAGTCGCCGGGCTTTGCGTCCTTCAGAAATCCGGCGAATGCTCGCGTCCAAATCTCTTTGAAGTGATCGACGTATGTCCGACCCGTGCCGTCGCCGATGTCGACCTGCATGCAGCCGGGGTTTCCGATGCGGCCGTGCAGAGCGCGCGTGCGGTCGAAGACGGGCTGTAGAAACGGAAGCTTGTTCTCGATCTCGCCGTAAACCATCTCCAGCCCGGTGTACCAGTGCGAAAAATCGCCATTGAAGCGGATCTCCGGAATGCGCTGGGTGAGCTTCACTGTTCGCCAGCTATCCTGCGTGATCGTCGCCCGGTGTGTCTCGATGTAGATGGGGATGTCGTGCTTCACCGACGCGTCGATCACTTCGTGCACGAGGTGATCGACGAAGTCGTCGTCTTCCATTCCCCACGCGACGTGACACGTCGCGCATTCGAATCCGCCGGCTTTCCATTCGCGCGCGAGTTTGTCGGCGTCACCCGGATTGTTGATGCGCCCGCCGGTCGAGGCGCCGAGACCGAACTTGCGGCAGAGATCCGCGTTCATTCCCTGCACGCCTTGGAAACCAGCAGCTTTGATGACGGGAAGAACTTCCTCGGGCGTTCCGCGAGGGCGCTTGGAAAAACTCGGAAGATTGATGAGCGTGCCGGCGTTGAGATCGACGCGAAGGTAGGGCGGGTTTCGTGTGCCGTCGTTGGTGTTCTTGATCATCGGCGCATGATAACGAGTCGACGAAGAATGCATGTCATCCTGAAAGCGTGTGAGTTTTTCGACGTGGCGAGGGCATCTTGCCCTCGCGAACGCGGCTGTAGCCGCAAATGCGAGGGCGAGACGCCCTCGCCACGCAAAAGATCACACACTCTGAGCGCAAGCGAAGGATCTCGAAATCGGGCACCGCGCTCGAAATCGAGATCCTTCGCTTCGCTCAGGATGACATTGGTTGTCGGGATTGCGCCGTCGATTACATCGCCGTCGAGATCGGGCGCGTTGATCCGCCGGTCGTCGCCTGGCTCGGATCGCCGCCGATCAGTTGATTATCGACGCCGGTCACCCCGCGCAGACCGAGCACGCCTTTGGCGGCTTTGTCGATCTCGGTCGACGGAATCGTCCCGCGCAACGTCACGCGGCCGCCCGTCACGCTCACGTCGACGGCGCCGGCGTTGTTGATCCAGTGGCCGAGCTTCGCGCGAACGTGTTCCTGTAGCTTTTCGTCCGGCACCGGCGGATTCATCAGATGCGTGCGCCCTTCGGCGACGGCGCCGTGCATCTTATCGGCGACGTAGCGTCCGCTCGTGCGGAGGAACGTGCCGGTTTCACGCAAGATACGCCCGCTTTTGTTGATGAGCCAGGATCGGCGGGCAGCGCCCTGGTTCGGGTCGAAGAGGTACCACAGACCGGCGCCCAGCGCCAGCGAGCCGAGCGCGCAGGCGGTCTGCCCGGCGATATGCGAATGTTCGCGTTCATAGCCCATCGACGAAGCGGCCCGGTCCGCGGCGTTACGGGCGCTCGTTCGAGCTGAATGGAACCGGCTCATGACGCGATCGCGAATGTCACCGGCGCGATCGGTGATGCTATTGCGCGTGTCGCTCACGCTATCAGCGGCACGGTTATAAAACTTCAGTCCGCGCTTGTGCAGGCGCTCGCCGGCGGCGCGCGCTTCATCCGGATCGAGGTTGTCGTTCAAATGTCGCGCGTGATCCGCGATCGAATGTCCCGCCGCGGCGGCAGTGTCACTGATCGTCTCCCACGCGTTGCCGAGCATTGATCCGCCCTGGCCGAGCATGTCGCCGGTTGCCTTGCTCAGGCGCTGGCGGCGCGATTGTCCCGCTTCGGGGTCGAGCAGGTACATCAGGCCCATGCCGATGCCGGCGCCGACAAGCAGAGAAAGTCCATCTTCAATTGGTCGTCGCATGTTAGTACTCCTTCGACCCCCTGCACGTTGTGGTTGGGTTCGCTGCGATTGCGCTACACGTTTGATAAATCGTCCTTTGTCGTCTCGTTGCACGGTGATCTCGCTTTAAGGTTGACTGAAGGTTCCGGTGGTTGATACGGGGCTGTTGATCGTATTCTGCAGGTCGTATCCGCCGTGGGCGCGCAGAATCGAAGCGGCTTCCGCCGCGCGCGAGCCTGGCTTCACCGCCACGAGCGCTTTGCCTTCGGAAAAATGTTTCTCGTAGTACTTGGCTTCTTCTTCCGAGACTTCGAGACCCGAAAGCGCGCCGAGAATGCCACCGACTGCGGTTCCTGCCGCCGCGCCGCCGAGAACCGTCGTGAGCAATCCGCCGGCGATCACCGGACCGAAGCCAGGGATGAGCAGCGTCGCCGCGGCCGCGAGCAAGCCTCCGACGGCCGCGCCCGTCACCGCGCCGGCGACAGCGCCTTTCGCGTCTTTCGCGCCGGGCGTGTCCGTAATCATTCCACCAAACACCGCGTCGGATCCGCGAATCGCAAAGCCCAGTTGATCGTCGTTGAAACCGGCCGCTTCAAGGTCGCGCAAAGCTCTTTCGGCCTCGAGGCGATCGTCAAACACGCCAATGATCGTGCTTCGTCGCTCGGTCATGCGGGACCTCCTGAAAAAGTTCACGGTGCCCTCCGCCGCGACAAATTGCCGCCAACGCGGGGCTTTCCACATCGGCGCACGCGGTTCCACAGTTCATTGAATAGTGAGCAACCTTCGTGCCGATACGCAACGCAGATCACTCGGCCAAGCGCTTGCCGCGAACCCGAACCCGGCATATCCTGCCATGGCAGCTACGGGGTGTAGCTCAGTTTGGTTTAGAGCGCTAGACTGGGGGTCTAGAGGTCGCAAGTTCAAATCTTGTCACCCCGATTTTCTAACAGATGAAAAGAGCCGGACTTATGAGTCCGGCTCTTTTCATTGGCTTCTCGAAAATGCGATTTGTGGCAGTTTTTGTGGCAGTTCAGGACCGTTTCAGGTCAGAAGCTGCCCGCAAGCCGGACGCGTTGCATCCAGCGCTCCCACACCGGATCCACCATCTGCTCCAGCCAGTTCTGCGGCTGAGAGTAAAGCGGCTGGTCACCCGCGCGGAAGAAAGCGCTGACCGCGATCAGCTCATGCTGGACGTGCTGCACGATGTGAATGCCGTCGAATGGTGGGACCGAGTTCATCACATCTTCACCGTCATCTGTCGAGTCGGATGAGAAGCTGCCACAGAGAAGATGGTCGCGGCTCGGAGCTTGAAACCCTTTGAAACTCAGATCGCAAACGTACGCGTGTTGGTTGATCATCTGCGGGGGGACCTCTGCCTCCCAGCGCTGATGCTGTGCATCCCAATAAAGGAGGACACATCCAACACGACCATAGTGCTGCCAGACCTGAGACAGCCACGCGCTGCAGCGATAAACGATCGAGATCGGCAGCCGGGGAAACGAAGCGAGCTTCGCGTTGGGAAGCTCAAGCGGGCGGTAATGCCACCGGTCCTTGTCAGCCTGTAGTACGATACGAGGCGGAAGCTTTGTGGCGGGCGAGCCGCCGGGGGTGGAACGATTCACGAATCTCCTGGTGACTAAGTCACCAACAATGGAAAAGGCCAAAAAAACACGGTCGATGCTGAGCGAATCCAGAATACCTGCGAGCTCCATCGCTCATCAGGCATTGCAATAGCCCGAACGATTGAATCGTGCCCTCGTGTAGGAATCTTCAACTTGACGGAGAAAACACTTATCGGTGATGCGTCCCTCGGTTATCTTCCAGTTCTGTCGCTTTCACGACGCGTCGCCACCTAGAAGTGAACTACTCCCAAGCCGGAACACGACGGCGCTCCGTCGACATGATGAACCAAGTACGAATCTTTTCTTTTGAGACTGGTGAGATCTGGTCGCTCTTTTTCGCGTTCCGATCGCTGCAAGCTGCGGAACCCAACCTCTCGCTCCTGAGCTCACGAGCGAATTCCGTCGCGTAAGAATGAAGTCCAGAGTAACCGCGCTTGTGGCAGGGATGCATAACCTAATCAAGTCAACCGCGCGGTCGTCTACTGATTTTTTATTTGACAGTTCACTCGACTTTGACGATATCGTTTACCGGGCTGCCATTAATTTTGCATGCTAACAAGGATGGGGCGTGCAGGGGTATCGGGGTAATCACTTCAAAACCTTAACGGTTTTGCTGTCGGTGAATAAATTCACACGACCGCATTCTCCCTGCGCCAACTGAACGAGTAGGACAATAGTCACGGAGGATACATGTCCGTTTTGCCGAACCTGCTGGGACGTAAGGCTGTCGCGCGCGCTGCATACTCCACGACGAAGGCGATCATTGAAGCGCTCGAAAAGCGGCAATACTTCAGTTCCATCGTTTATCAGAATGATTTTCAAGGTTCGGTCGGTTCGGAGTGGTCCAAGACCAGAACCGATACGACCCCGTCTGGCCGCAAATTTCTTGGCCAGTTCGGCGGCGGAAGCAATGGCTGGCTCAACGGCGGCTCAACCTGGGTGAGCGGTCACGGTGGTTCGGGATCGGCAGTCCAGCTCAATGGATCGACCGGATACATCAGTATCGAGCAGGATGACTCACTGCCCGTTACTGGGGCCGTCACGGTCAACGCGTGGGTGAAGTTCAGCTCCACTTCCGGCACTCCCGTGATCGTTGAAGACGTGCCCACCGCCGGAGGAAGCGGCTTTCTCTTGGGGCTCGATAGCGGAAAGCTTTACTTCGAAATTCACAACAGCTCGAACACGATCTTCAGCAATAAGACCGCTGCTGGCGGTACGACTCTGAGTACGAACACCTGGTACCAAGTCACCGGTACTTTCGCGAACGGGAAGGTCTCGACTTACATCAATGGAAATCTCGATCGGCAGGGCAGTCCCGGCGGGACGCTCACGAGCGGTGGAACGACGGTGATTGGACGGCGGAAGGGCGTGTCCAATCGATTTTTGAACGGCGTTGTCGACGACGTCCAAATCTATAATCGCGCATTGGATCGCAGTGACCTTGCGCTTTTGCCGAACGGGGTGACCAATGGATTGAAAGCCTACTGGAATCTCGATGAAAATACGGGGACGCGGATTCACGATACCGCGGGCGCAGCCGGCGTAACGCTTTCTCTGACAAATCTGCCCATTCACAGCCAGCTCACCTTGACGTTCGACCTCTACGTCATTCACTCGTGGGACGGGCGGTCGGTAGGGAACGCTGGCCCAGACATCTGGACACTCACTGCGGATGGATCAACACTCATCAACACGACGTTCGCAAACGGTAACTCCGCTGGTCAGTCATATCCTGGATCCTATCCGACTGCGAACAATCCGAAGCAAACCGGGGCGTCGGAAATCGACAAGCTAGGATATGGCAGTCCATCCGATTCTGTATATCACATCATAAAACCGATCACGCATTCTGCGGACTCCGCGATATTCAACTTCAGCGCATCCGATCTTCAGGACCTCACAGACGAGAGCTGGGGCTTGGACAATGTCAGCGTCAGCGTCGATTCTGCGGACCCGAGCATCAAGGGTGCGACGACTGAAGTGAACGAGGGTTCCAGTTACGCGTTGAATTTGTTCCCCGGCGACAAAAGTATCACCGGCTGGACGATCAACTGGGGCGACGGAAGCGAGACCATCAGCGGTAATCCCAGCTCGCGAGCGCATACGTACACGGATGGCGATGTCCAGCACACGATCAGTGCTACTGCGACAGATGGCACGACGACCTACACAACCAACAGCGTCGCAGTGAGCGTACTGAACGTTGCGCCGACACTGACTCTATCCGGATCACCGCTCGTTCGCGCGGGCTCGTCTTACAACCTCGGATTGACATCGACCGACCCAGGAGCTGATACGATCACCTCGTGGTTCATCAACTGGGGGGACGGCCAATCTCAGACAGTGACCGGAAATCCATCGTCCGCTTCGCACACCTACTCCGCTGCTGGAAACTACATCATCAGCGGAAAGGCGACCGACGAAGACGGAACGTGGGACGCGACGTCCCTGGCAGTTTCCGTGCTGTCGGACCCCGGGTCGTCGGCTGTGCTGCTGAGTGCATCGGGTGTCGGCGATCACCGTGCGGACTTGGTATGGACGGCGCCCTCCGATCCGTCGGCGACTTTTGAGATTCAGGGGAAGATCGGTACCGGGAGCTACAGCGCATTAGGCACAGCGGCTGCCGGAAGCACGAGCCTTCATCTGATGGGCTTATCGTCGTCGACCAATTACACATTCCGCGTCCGCGTCATTAGCGGCGGCAGTACGCTGGGTTACTCGAATGAAGTAGCCGCAACCACTCTTGCCGACGGCACGATCTACTCGACGGATTTCGAGAAACCGGTTGCTGGCGAATGGTCGTCTACAAATCGTTCTGTCACGCCTTTGGGCGCGCGAACCTTTCTGGGAGAGTTTAACAACAGCGGCAGCACGTTAGCGCTTTCCGGCTTGCCCACTCATTCCGGTCTTACGATCTCCTTCGATCTCTATGTCATCCGATCCTGGGACGGCAGCGACACGCTCAAATACGGGCCTGATCGATGGATCATGGATGTCGATGGCGCGAATCTGATTGACACGACCTTTAGCAATCACGATCCGGCTTCCACCGGCACACACAACGATCAGCAAACGTATCCGAACGCATCTTCCAGCGGCGTAGCGCATAGCGCTTTCTTCGGTTCACAAGAACATGACTCGCTGGGCTATACCTGGAAACGCATGGGTTTTCCGGGTCCCGTGCTGATGGACGCGGTCTATCACATCACGCAGCCGATCACGCATACCGGTAGTTCCATCACGATTCATTTCTCAGATCTATTGACGCAATCGCTCCAAGACGAAAGCTGGGGACTCGACAACATCAAGATCGTGGCGACCTCTCAGAGCGCGACAGACTTGACGGCAACCGCCACCCCATCTCACACGATTAATCTAAAATGGGCGGCAGATGGTACCGGTCTCGACAGCTTCACCATCGAACGGTCGACGGACGGCACGAGCTTCTCAGTGCTCGCCTCCGGCGTGGCTGCGACCGCGCGCACGTACGAGGACACGACCGTCACCGCCAGCCAGCAATATTGGTATCGGGTTCATGGCGTGACGGGAGGAACGAGCGCATCAAATTCGAATGTGGCGAATGCAACCGTCGCTCCGACGCGATCTGCCTATTTGCAGATCGAAACAATCGCTGTGCCGATGACTGGCGTGACGGTTAACTCCGCGACTGCCTTGCAGAGCGGCGTGAATTATCAGCTCCGCGCATCGGGCAGCATCCTTGAAGGTGATTACACAGACCCGCATTCAGATGCGGAATACGCGAACTTCACGCAGCCACAAGATGGTGGTTTGCTGAACAACGTCGACATCGGGATCAGCGTCAACGATGCAATCGTGGACGCGAACAAATACCCGTATTGGGGCCCGTACAATTCAGGTCACCAGTACACGGTCAACGTGGTCGGAAGCGGTACTGCGCTTACATTGAGCTACCACGATGATAGCGCCTCTGATAATCAGGCGGACCCGTCGGGAACGCCCCTGAGCGTCGACCTGTGGCAGCTGGCACCCGCACCGGCGACCACCCTGGCTGCTAGCGCGGACGATGCTCAGAACCGCATCGACCTGAGTTGGACTGACAATGCGGACTACGAGACTGGTTTCCGCATCGAGCGCTCGACCGACGGAACAAACTTCACTTTCTTAAAGACGGTTGGGGCAAGCGAGGGAACTGGTCAAACGGTCAACGCGTTTGACGACACTGCGGTCGTCGGCACGACCTACACATACCGCGTCTTTGCACTGCTCGCTGACCAGTATGCGACGACGGAGCCATCAAATACCGCTTCCGCTATCCGCTCGACAAGTAACAGTGCGCCATCGCTTGTTCCACCGACGGATTCGTTCCAGATTCCAGCGCACTCGCACCCGCCGAAAGGCCCGATCGAGGTTGTCGGACAGTCGAGCCAAGTCATCGCGCTCGATCAAACGAACCAAGATACTGAAAAGCAGATCAAGTTAAGCATTCCCAAGACGACGCCTCAAAAGTTGCCTGTCGACATCTTCCTGTTAATGGACGACACGGGAAGCTTCGCGAATACGGGGCCCGCCCTAGCCGCGAAGTTTCCGACTCTCCTTCGGAACCTGAAACTTGCATATCCCGACGTCGACTTTGGTGTCGGTGTAGGCAGAATGGAGGAATATGCCAAGCTCGTTCCAACTGGTCCTGACAGCGCAGTTGCATCCGGCGAGAGCCCCTTCATCCTCAATCAACCGATTGTTCAACTCGGTGAATCAGACTTTACGCAACCAAATTTAACAAGCAGCAACAGTTCACAAGTCGAAACGGCGATACTTGACGCGCTGACCAGAGCCCATCCCGAGCGAGCTGGATATAGCCATTCCTCGACAATCGAAGCGCTGTATCAAATCGCCACCGGCGCAGGCCTCGACATGGGCGACGACGGATTGACAACGTCGAGCGGGAATGCCGGCTCTGCCACAGCTCAGACGCACTCCGTGGAGAACCCGTGGCCACGACTATCGGACATCGATGTGCCGGCCTTCAGTTCATTCGCCGTCGATCCGAGTCTACCGGAATTGCCACCAGCCGGGACGATTGGCGGCGTTGGATTCCGCAAAGGGGCGATCCCGATTGTTCTAGTCGCAACCGACTCGCCACTCGTCTACAAAGCAGCTGCGAATGAACAACCGACCGACACCATCGTGGGGCATCCGGACGGACGCACCGCCGAGGTACCGCTTGCGGATTTCAAACGAGGGATCGACACCACATTTACGGATGGCTCTGGAACGCATCATGTAGTTTTCACGGCGCAAACGCTAAAGGAAGCAAGCGTCCACGATCTTGGTCACACCATTCAAGACACCGTTAACGCGATCGACGCCGCAGGGATCCGCGTTGTAGGCCTAGGGTCGACGCAAAACCCCGTCGATCCGAATCTTCCGCCGGACCAAGATCCGCGTGCGATGCTGGAAGCGTTGGCAAAGCTGTCCGGCGCGATAAACCAAAGCGGCGCGCCAATCGATAACACACAAGAGAAGATTGCGCCTGGAAATCCGCTCTTCTTCCCGGTTAACAACAATGATGGGTCGAGTATTGCGACTGGCATCGAATCCGCTATCGGGGCGGTGCTCGCAGATAGTGCAACATCTGTGGACACGAGCATCGCGGGTTCGGGGGTAATATTATCAAGCGCGCCTACGACGATTAAAGGATTGGCTAACGGTGAGTCAACTACGATCAATGTGACTCTGCAGGCGTCCTCAACGTCTGCGAGTTCAGATCTCTTGATGGTCGATTCGTCGAAAGGGTGGTTGTTGGGCTCTGTTCCAATTCGAGCCCAAGCTTCATACCGCGAACATTTAGTGACCAACGACGCGGACGGCGACGCAGTCAGTATTCGCCTTCTGTCGGCGATCGGTCCGAACGGAAGTGTTGTCGACGACGCATCGGTTGATTCCGGTAACTATTTCAGCTTCACCCCGACCGACGCAGGAACGTACACATTCCAAGTCGAGCTCTCTGATGCCGGTCACAAGGTTTTGGCGCCCGCGTTCAACGTCACCGTCAGCGAGGCTTCATCAACAAACCATGATCCAGTTCTCGCGTCGATCTCATCGCAAACGGCTGTCGTCGGCAAACCATTCAGCGCTACGGCATCTGCTAGTGACGCCGATGGACAGACGCCTCAGTATTTCTTATTCAATGCACCACAAGGGATGACAATCGATTCGGCGAGCGGGGAAATAAATTGGACGCCGCTCCGGCAGCAGTTGGGTAAATATACAGTAACCGTCTTGGCGATTGATGGAACGGGTGGACAGGCAGAACAATCCTTCGACTTGACGGTGTCGCTGCGGGAAGGTGGCAATCACGCACCAATCTTCGTATCTGGCGCACCCGATTTGGCCGTGGTGGGGCGGACGCTGTCGTATCAGTTAGAAGCGGTTGATCCCGATCAGGATACCGTGACCTACGAAGTTGGAACGAATCCCGACAATTCGCCGGCAACGCTTCTCACGGGAATGCACCTGAGTCCCAATGGTGCGCTTACTTGGACGCCCACTGCGGACCAGGTTGGAGACTATACATTTCACTTCCTTGCGCGCGACGCGCAAGGGGCGACGACCCCATACGACTTGGAAGTGCACGTTCGCACCGCGCCACCAACGCCAACGAACCTCTCAGTCTCAGACTTTTCGGATAGCCAGATGGTTCTGTGGGATGAGCCGTCGTCGGACGCGAGCTTGAAATATAACGTCTACGCGTATAAGGATCTCTCCGCTGGCTTAGTCACCGACCGTTCGCCAATCATGAAGTTGACTCCGCTGCCGGTATCTGAACGGCAGTTCGATGTAACATTCCTCCACAATGTATTCCCCAGACATTGGTATTTCGGCGTCGCGGCGGTGAATAGCGACGGAATTGAGTCAGATGTAAGTGGGTTTGTCTTCGGCGGACCCCCGGCAATTCGATCTGTTTTGGTCTCGCGCCCAGACCCCCGACACATCGCCCTTTCAGTTGGCGAAGTGACTGACGAAGGGGGAAACGTAGGGTTCAATTATATCTGGCAAGTGACGGATACGCCCGATGGCGTTGACCCTTCGCAAGTCGTCATTGGTACGAATAACTCTCCGGATGCGCACGACATCGTCGTGGAAGTGCCTGCGGCTGGCAACTATCAGTTTCAAGTCAAACTGCACCCGTATGCCATCGACGTCGATCAGATTGATGATATGTATTCGCCGGCGCAAACCGTGAATGTCCACGTAGAAGCGGAAGCGTCCCGTATCGAAGTCTCGAACGGCTTGGTTTCGCTAACTGGTTCCGGCACGCAGAGCGTCCTTGCTACCGCAACAGTCTATGATCAATTCAATCATGTGAAGGCGGGGGACAGCATCAACTGGACTGTCGCGAACTCGCCTCATCTGGGAAGCATCGATTCGACCGGCCTGTACTCTGCGAACGGGATTGGCGTCGATGTTGTTCAGGCAACGGACGGATCAGCCATCGGTTATGCATTGGTTGCAGTGAACCAGTCCGTGACGAATCTGCGGCAAGCGATTGGAACTACGGTTTCGGCGAAGGAGGGCGTCGGACTCAACAATCGGGTGTTCGCGGCGTTCGTGGATGAGACGCTGAGCATCGACGCGGCTCATTACTCAGGCAGTATTGATTGGGGGGACGGCTTGCAATCCCCCTGGACGGCGGGGGCGACGTCCGGCGATGCATATGTGATTTCCGTTGGAAACGGGGTTTATTACGTTCTTGGCACCCACACCTATAGGAGCGAAAACAACCTAGAACCGTACACCGCGAGTGTGACGATTACTTCGAGCGCAGGTACGGCGCTCACAGCAACGACACAAGTTAATGTGAGTGACGCAGCCGTTCAGTTGCGGCGAGAACCGCTCAGCATCACCTCCGGAACGGCATTTACAGGTAAGCTCGCAACGATCCTAGACGCCAATCCGTTCGGGGATCCCAGCGAATTCACCGCCGACGTCGATTGGGGCGACAGCACTTCTCATTCCACGATCACCGCATCAAGTAGCGCAAGCGATCCAACCATCGGGCTCTGGGGAGATGGTCACGTTTACTCTGTCGCCGGCAATTACCTTATTACGATCACAGAAGAAGAGGATGGCGATAGCGGCCGCACGCACACGCTTCAAGTTCCGGTTACCGTGGGCGTTGGGTCGGTCGCTCGGCCGACTGGTGTTTCCGCAAGCGCAGTCTCATCCGATGTGATTGAACTTTCCTGGACCGCAGTTCCGGGCGCGGGCGGCTACATCATTGAGAGGACAAATCCGGACGGGACCGTCACGACGCTGCCTGGCACGAACCTGATTACGACATCAAATCCGTACTTCGATACGGGTTCCAGCTCACTGCGTCTTCAACCAAACTCGAGCTATCACTACCGCATCTTTGCGCAGAACACCGCCGGACAGATTTCCGCGGCGTCCGATGAGGCGAGCGCGACGACGTATCGCGAATACGTTCCACCGAACGTCACGGACGTGACCGCCGAGCACACCGTTGCGGAAGATGAATCAGGCGACCTTAAAGCGGGCATTCTCTTGACTTGGATCCCGAGGTCTGAGCCAAACGTCACCGGTTACGACATCGAGCGTCAGAACCCGTCGACAGGTGCATGGTCCTCGATCCTTCCCTCGGGCGACGTCATCGACGCAACCAGCATCCTGACGAACGGACGTCTGACCCGTTTGGATACGAGCGTGGATTTCAGCAGCGTGCTCTCATACCGCTACCGTATCGTCAGCATAGATGTCTCGAATCGGCGATCGGGCGGGGCAGAGGTTGTTGCAGTGAAGGACATCATCCCGCCGAGCCTGCCCAAGAACGTCCGCGCTTCGAGCTATCGCTCGGCGATTCAGCTGACGTGGGACGATCGCCCGTCCGCGGACGATGAGGACTTTGCCGGCTGGAACGTCTACCGCCTGAGCGGGACCACTTGGATCAAATTGAACTCGTCGCCGATCACCGACGAAACCGGCTACAACGACTTTAACGCGCCACAAGGCGTCGTGGATCAGTACCGCGTGACGAGCGTCGATCTCCTTGGGAACGAGTCGGATCCGGTGGAAGTTTCGAAGAAGCGATCGACCAACGGGGAACCGTCGTCGCCGGAATTGGTGAGTGTATTCCTTGGGACCCGAACAGCGGATCACACGCCGACGCTAGATCTGAATTGGTCTGCTGTGACGGTGTCGACAGACCCGCCGAACACCGCCAATGACGCGCTCGCCGGATACAGAGTCTATCGGTCGACCGACCCGAACTTTACGCCATCATCGTCCAGTCTCATTACCCCAACTTTGCTTACGAGCGCCGCATTCACGGACGGAACAACCGCCACCGATGAATTGGCGGACAGCACAACCTATTACTACGCCGTAACCGCCGTGGATTTGGATGGGGACGAGTCTGCGCCAACCTTCGCCTCGCGTCAAACGGGTAACAACCATCCGCCCGCGCAGCCAGGTGCGATAAGTTTCTCCAACGTCGCCGAGGCTGGCATGACTGTGACATGGTCGGCCGGCACGACCGGGTCGGGAAACGATCCAACGACTGGCTTCGTACTGTACCGTTCCGAGACTTCGGGCGGCCCCTTTATTGAGGTCGCCAATCTGTCCGCCTCGACGACGGGGTTCGACGATTCCGGCCTGTCGCCGTCCACAACGTATTACTATCGCGTTTATTCAGTCGATGCTGACGGTGAGTTGTCCAGCGCGACGAGCGCGTCGCACGCGACAATCACTGTCCAAGGCCAAAGTCCATTCGTTCAGATCACATCACCCAACCAAAGCACCAGCGAACCATTGGTCATCGGATCGGATACCGCCGTCCGTGGTATTGTCGACGACTTCAACAACGATTTGAAGAAGTGGGCACTCGTGCTGCGCCCCACAGGCGCAGCCGTAGCGGCGAGTGATGCGACCGATCCTTGGGGACCAAACGATATCATCGTATCGCAGGGGACGACCGAGCGTGGTTCATCGCTGCTGAACGACGTTGTGCTGGGGACGATCAAGCCGTCGCTGCTTGCCGACGGCTTGTACAAACTGGTGTTGGTGGCGAACGATAACGCCGGGAACCCGATCTCACAGTCCGTCGCGCCGCAACCGATCCAGATCAAGAGTCAGGTCAAGCTTGGCAATCTCACGCTTCCATTTGTCGACCTGCAGCTTGACGTGCCGGGTGGCCAGCCGATCACCGTCACCCGCGTTTACGATTCGCAGCAAGCCAACGTGGATGGTGATTTCGGGTACGGCTGGCGGCTCGAATTGTCGGACTCGGCGTATCACACCACAGCGCGTACATCGGATCGCGACCCCGCCAAAACGACGTTGCGCGCTGGAGATGTCGTTTACTTGACGTTACCAGGTGGCGATCAGCATGCATTCCAATTTCTGCCAAGGCCGATCGGTTACAATCCCGGACTCGCGCCCGATCCATTAAGCCCCCTTTACGTTGGCTACGAGTACGCACCGGTCTTCGTCTCAGTCGATGGAAGCGGCGCAATCCTGACGGTTCCGAACAGCACTCAATCCACCTTGCGCCGCGATGGAGTGGAATTCTTCATGGAAGATTTCGGCGGGATTCCGTACGACCCGGCCGTGAACCTTAACGGCGGTAGTGGAGTCGGAACGTACCAGGTCAAGACGACCGATGGCACGGTTTACACGATCAACGCGAGCACCGGTGAGCCCGAAAGTTCGATTGATGCCAACCAGAATGTCACCAATTACGCCTCTCTGACAGGCGTAGGCGGGCTTCATCTTCAAGTGAATCGGAACTCCGATGGGCACGTCACGTCCATCGCGGTTATGGATGGCAGCACGCCTGTCGGCAACCCGATCGTGTATGGTTACCTCGATAGCGATAACCAACCGACCGACGACCTATTGTCAGTAGAAGGTCGCGATCTGAAGACGACTAAGTTTGCCTACGATCCGAACCGCCCGCACTATCTCAACTCTATCACTGACCCTCGGGGTATCTCAGTTCTTGCAGCGGACTACAACAAGAACAACGGTCAGCTCCAAGCAATCACGGACGCCAGTGGGGACTCGGCGCCCGTCCGTACTGCCGGATTCAATGGCACGACGGCGAGCCAAACCGTGACGGACCTTTCCGGGAACGACACCGAAAACGTCTACGACAGCCGTGGAAATGTTACCCGGGAAATCCGCGCGATTCGTGATCCAAGCGGCAATATCACGCAGTACCAAGTCACCGTTCATACGTATGACTATGCGTCGAACACGCTCGATACGGCTCAGATGGGTGAGTTCGGCATCTCTAATGTGAACGCGCTGCACATCGTCACTGATTATCAGCCGTTCACCGTCGTCGGGGCCGACAGTGCGGACCGGTATACGCAAACTGGTACACAAATCACTCGGCAGGTCGAGTACGGAGTCTACGGCTCGTACAACAGCACGGGGTTAGATCCATACAACCCGCACATCGTCGATCCGAACTTTGGGCAGATCGTCAGCGAGACCGTTTACGACCAAGGTGGGGCAGCGCGCAAGACCGATTACTTGTATTACAAGCTCGGAAAGCCACAGAAGACGATCGACCACGCTACCGGCGCCATCAGCTACTCGAAATATGACGATGGCGGCAACCTATTGTGGACGGTAAATGCTCTCGGCGAGGGGACCAAGTATGTCTATACCACAACTGGAGCGACGGACCTTTACCACGAGCATTCCGCTCTGCCGGCCGGTCTTCAACTGAAATCGTTCCGTATCACTGCCAGCGATTTTTCATTTGATAACACCGGGGAGCTTTCTGCGACGGTCAACCCGCTGTCGTCGACTCCGCAGTCTGTGAACACCTATTACGAGAGTGACGACTCCAGCACCCACGCCGTCGGAGCGATCAAGGGCAAGCTCGAGAGTTCGACGGACTCCGCGGGCCTCACCACTTTCTACAGCTATACGAAGGACGGCAACGTCGCTCGCACATGGCGTCGATGGCAAAACCCTGACTCCTTGGGAAGCGATCGGTGGGTCGTTGATACGAACATATACGATGGCGCGCGTCGTCTGACCTCCACGAAGGAAACGGTGTATACGGCGTCGGGCGATGCGCTCAGCATCGATCCAGATCCCGCGCATGTGGACGGCGATGGATACCCCGGCATTGAGGATGCAGTCTTTGACAACCGGTCATTGGTGGTAACTCAAACGAGTTACAACTCGGTGGGTAAAACCGATACGACGACGGATCAGTACGGTGGAGAAACCCAGTCTCATTACGATGAACGTGGCAACCTCGTCGAGACCGTCAATCCCGATGGGGCCATCACGCGCAGCGTGTTCGATGCAATGGGCCGCGTCATCCTCGCAACTGATCGCTTCAAACCTGGCCAGTCCGACCCCATCCAAGCCACGCGCACAATATATGACTCACTCGGCCGCATTAGTGAAACTCAACGTGTCTCTGGTGTGAGCATAACCGTCGATGCCGTGGGCACGGGTGACCATCAGTATTATCGGGTATCGGCAGTCACAGGTGCCGGCATTGACCTCACGCTCGATTCTCAAGGGATCTCGCACAGCATTGGAGCCATCGACCCTGCGTTCACCGGCTTTCTTTCTCATTCGCAATCCATCTACGATGCCGACGGAAGGGTGTCTGAAACCATCACATCAACATCGACCGAGACAGTTGAACTGCACACCGGCTCGATCTACTACCAGAATGGACAGGTGAATTACAGCGGCGAGATTTCGACTCTTACCGCGGAGGAACTTGATGAAGGGGAACACCATGTACGCAACCTGCCGTTCGATACGTCCCGTGGCCTCTACCTCATCAACTACACGACATACACGTACGATCGAATCGACGGCAGCCTTCCCAGTGGCGCCGTCAGCTACGATTCGGTGACCGACGCGAACGGGTACGTCACCAAAACCTACAAGGACATCCTCGGCCGCACCATCGAAACGCTTTACGATGACGGAAGCTTCACGCAGACGATTTACGGTGTGGGTGGCGCCGCGGTCACAGGCTACGGCGTCAGCGGAATGAGTGGGTTTGGCCAGGAAGTGGTGCAGATTGCTCAGCGCAAGGATACGCCTACCGATCCCATCGTCGCCACCCTGAACTTCTACGATGCTGCCGGTCGGCTGACTGATGTGTTCCTGCCGGCCGTGACCGATCCAGAGAATCCGACGACCATGAAGCGCCCGCAGTGGCATTACGACTACGACGAGAATGGCAACGAGATTTCGCAGACCGATCCCAACCTCCACACGACGACGTTCGAATACGACGAGATGAACCGCCGCACATCGCGCACCCTTCCGGGTGACGGGAATTCTGCTACCAACGATTCGGAAACATGGACGTACGATGGATTCGGCCGTGTGGCGACGCATGTGGATTTCAAGGAGCAGAGCACAAAGTACGTCTACGACGATGACCCGTCTTTACCGACAGAGGAGCAGACGAATCTTGGTCGTCTGGTTGAAGAGCAGCGCTTCACCGGCGCCTTCGACTCAACGCCGGATGAAACCACCCATTACCATTACGATGAACTCGGCCGGCAAGTTGAGGTCGATGAGTACGGCTTTTCAACAAGAGAGCCGGTCCGCGGCACCGTCTATGGGTATGATCCCATCACGGGCCAAGTCGCCTCAGTCGAGCAGTACGAAGCGAGCGGCGACATCGGGACCATCAACTACGCTTACGATCCTGCCACCGGCGAGCACACCCGAACCTACACGAACCACGACGACACGGTTTACCAGTACGACGAGTTTGGCCGACTTGCTAACGTCGAAGCGCTCGTCTTCAACGACACGCGCTTTGCCACCCTAAACTCCGATGGCTCGATCACGGGCTCGCCGAAGACGACTACTTACACGTACGACGCGGACGGAAATCTGGAGACGACAACACTTCCGCCTGGCATTGAAACGACCCTCTCCGGCGGAATGAAAACGACCTACACCTATGATGACCTGAACCGGATGTACCTGGAGGAAATCAAGGATGGGAACGGCAATCTCATCTCCAGCTATCACTACTACTTCCGCGATGACGGACTGAAGGATCACGTCATCGAAAGTCGCATCAACGACGACGGCTCGACCTTCTCCGATACCCGCATCGATTGGACGTACGATGATGACGGCCATCTGCTCACGGAAACTTCTGATGGGGGGAACGACAGCATCCAGAACGGGAGCGACTACACCGATACCTACACCTACGACCTCGCCGGTAACCGATTGACCAAATCTCACGACGAAGTGGATACGAACAACAAAGATGAAACGATCACGTACGATTACAACGATGACGATCAACTGCTGAGCGAGGATTCAACCGACAACTCGCACGACGCGACGTACGGATACGACGCCAACGGTTCGACGACGCTGAAGAGCACGTCCGCGGGTGACACGACCTACCGCTACGACCTGCGCAACCGCCTGGTGGGCGTGGACACCAACGGCGATCGGAATGACGAGCAGGTCTACGAGTACGACTCGGCCGGGAACCGGATTATTTCCGGCCAGGACAGCGACAGCGATGGCATCCTCGACACGCACACGTATTACCTCGTCGATACGAACAACCCGACCGGCTACAGCCAGGTGCTGGAAGAGTTCGCGGATGTTGGCGCGTCAGTGACAAGCAATGCCTACCTGATCGGACTGGATGTGATTGGTCAGACGGACAGCGCCGGAGAGCTGCACGAGCTGTTCCTCTATGACGGGCATGGCTCGGTGCGACGGATCACGGACGGCGATGGAAACATCACCGCCGGTACGGTTTACGACTACGACGCGTTTGGGAATGCGATCGATTTCGATGCCTCAACCAGTGCGACGAAGGTGCTGTACACGGGCGAGTTATTTGATTCGAATCTCGGTCAGTACGACTTGCGAGCCCGTAATTACGACCAAAGCATCGGAAGATTTACGGGCAGAGATGAGACTATATTTGATCCGTCCGACTTCGTTGATGCCAATCTGTATTCATATGTTGGCGGAAATCCCATTGTCGCGATCGACCCGAGTGGACATGAGAGCCTTATAGGCGTCACTGTTGTTATAGGAACCATTGCTGTACTAACTGCCATGCTGGTTCCGGGATGTGGCAAAAGTAGCAGTAGTAGTGCCGGTTCTGTCGGACACGGCTATAGCGTTTCGTCGCCGAGCGCGATTACCGCTGGCGTTGGGACATTCAATATCAAATCGGCGAGTTTCGGTGGCCTTCAGGGATACCAAGTCACATATAGCGGGTATGCGGCTCCTCCTGGCACGAAAATCATCCTAGTTCAGGCAATTGAAAGTAAAGGAGGCGCAAACCAGACCAAGCCGGTTATCGACTATGCGCCGGAACATCGGAACGACATTCGAGACGAATTGCTGACGCACAAGAGCTTTCTCCCTCCTGCCTACGAGACCGGAATTACGTGGCCACAAATATCGCCTGATGAAAAACAGGTTCACGACACACCATCTGGGACTGATTATGCGAACATATCGATCATGGCGATCCAGCGATCGCTTTCGGGTAAAGCCACTGATAAATACCTGGGTGCAATCAATTTCGAATTTGATTCAATCGACGGAAACATTTTCCTTCCCAGTAAGACAATTTCAGCGGCTGGCGACGGACCATATAATCCCGTTGGAGCAACGAATGGTGGATATGTATGGCAAAAGGCCATCGACAAGTGGAACGCGGCGGCAGGCCAGGGTAAGACTTATCCATATAACGAGCAGTAATGGATGACTTATAAGCTCAGAAAATCACAAAGATCTCAACCGCTTCCATCTGTTGCGGTTGTGACAGCTTGTCTTTTGGGACTCTTTTTTTTGTCGTGGTTGTTATCGCTGTTCCGATCTTATGATATTGTCTGGACCGACTGTGGGCACAGAATGTGGGTGACGCGATTTGATGCAGGAACCATCTGGTTTACCATCTGTAAAGAGAATTGGTTGGGATACAACGGCTTTGCCTTCCGGAATACGCAGCCCAATCAGCTATCTGGGATAGTTTTTGAATTTGATCTGCGAAGCGCTGTGATTCTGAATCTGCAGATTTCGAGATGGTGCGCTGTTCCCTTCGTCGTCGCACCCCTTTCCCTCGATCTGTACTATTTGTTACGGAAACGTCGACGGGCATACACTGCGATCGCTGCGTTCCCGATACACATTGCGGACAAGGAGCGATCCTGATTTATCCGTATATCCGGAAATTCATCGCGATTCACTCGCGCATTCTTTTCGGAAGGGACATAAAGGGGGTCACCCCCGGGTCACCCTGAATATTGACCACACGGCTTTCTATGAAATGAAAGAGCCGGACTTGTGGGCCGGAGTGCTGCCAGATCTGAGAGAGCCACGCGCTGCAGCGGTAGGTGATCGAGATCGGCAGCCGAGATCGCAAACGTACGAGCGCTGGTTGATCATGTGCGCAGGAACTTCGGCCTCTCATCGCTGGTGCAACGCATCCCAATAAAGCAGAACGCAACGAACCCGGCCCGAGTGCTGCCAGATCTGAGAGAGCCAGGCGCTGCAGCGATAAATGATCCAGATCGGCAGCCGGGGAAACGAAGCGACGCTCACAACTGGAAGCTCAAGCGGACGGGAGTGCCACTGGCCGCGATACGAGGCAAAAGCTTTGAGCGATCGGGGGTAGAACGATTTACGGATCTCCTGGTGACCAAGCCACCGAAAGCTGAAAGTGCTTGCGTGTACCGCTTGTCGGCGCATGAGTTGCACGGTTTTACTTCGGCAAATTGTTTGCGATGTGGTGATCGAAAGGCGAGACCCGGCGAGTGACGTCGTCAGCCTGTTGCCTTCATATAGAGCTCCTCAGGTACGGCGAGATAGAAAGCGGCCGAGACGCTGATATCGTGCCCGAGCCACTCGCTTACCGCGTACTGCGGGAAGCGCTGTGCCCAATCGGTCTCGGCATTGCGCCGCATCACCTGAAATGCATCCTTCCATGCTGGTAAGCTGGCTCGCTGGCGGATGACCCGAAAATTTCGCCAGAGTGAATGGGCATTCACGTCACACACGCGCACCTGATCGGACGATGCTGACTCGTGCACGTCAACCAAGAGTTGGTATAGCTTGGGCTCGATTGGCACGGTGCGCTTGTTATTTCCATGTCGCGACGTTTTCTGAGCGTAAATGGTCAGGCGACGTTTTTCCCAATCAATGGCTGGCCATTCGAGTTTCAGGGCTTCGCCTCGACGCAAGCCGGCGAGGCGGCAGAGCGCGATAAGAGCCTTCCACCCGGTCGTGGGGCAGGCGTTCAGCAGATTGTCCAGCTCCTCGAGAGAAACGTAGTGCCACTGCTTGTCCGGCTTCGGCGCCTGATGATTCAGCCGGTCGAACGGATTGATCGCGATCAAATCGTCGGAAACTGCGGAGTTGAAGATCGTGATCGCGTCGACCACCCGACCGCACACGGTCGTTTCACTCATGCTGTCGTATTGGTGATTCTTTCTCGCCTGCTTCAGCTCTCCATGCGCAAGCGCCGCACGCCATTCGCTGGCCATCGCGCGGGTAATTCGGTGAATGCGAATTTCAGCCCCGAAGAACTGCCTCAAGTAACGGCTGGTCAGGTCCTGCAGGTAAAGCGAGCCCGGCTTCAGATCGGTGCGAGAACTCAAATACCGCTCAAGAAACTCGCCGAGCTTTGGTGCCTGCGATGCCGATGCCTTCGAGGGATTAAGCTGAATGTCCGCGGCGAAGCGGTCGCATCTTACCTTCGCTTGGCGACGCGACAGCTTCGATTTTGGGCCTAGGCTCTTCGCCCGGCGGCGGCCCATGAGGTCGTAATACTGCGCTTGCCAGTACTTCCCATTGGAGCTGAGGGTTACGGTGGAGCGGGAAATCATCTGATATGTGCACTCCTTCGAGTTACCTGGGATTCGATTCGGTGAGGTTGTCGAGCAGGCGGTCCAACTCGATGCGGCGGTAACGGACGCACTTGCCAACTTGCGTCGCGCGGAGGAGACCTTGCTTGCGGTAATAGCGGAGCGTGTTCGAGGGTTCTTCGACGTCGATCAGATCCAGCCGGAGATAGCGGATCGCCTCGTCTTCAGTCAGTAGTTCCGGGCAGAGTGTTGGCGGCGTACCCGGGAGAATCGCGGGGCAGATCACGATGAGGGTGGTGGCGGGGTGATCGGGGGCTCGAGTTGAGTCTGGATTCGGAGGGGCGTTGAGAACCTTCATACTCCCTTAGGCACTTGCGCGCTACAGGGATTGACGTGGCGAGCGGGGGAGCGACAGCTAAGCCGCCGCTCATCATTTATGACTCATTTCATGCCCATCTTTTAGGTGGATGGCCGTTTTCGACGCCCAAATCGCGGTAAACCGATTGCGTATACCTATACATATAGGGTCGTATCAGTCATGTCGTGCGCAAATGTTTACTGCAATGCTAAAAAAAGAAGAGCCGGTTTTAACCCGGCTCTTCGTCACGGTCTTCTTGACCTGCCTTGAGAGTTAGAGCCACGATCGCATCGTGGGTCACGCAGCATCGGAACTCGCCGGTGGCGTCTGCTTACCAGCCTCGCTCTCCCGGGCATGCTTCAGGGCTTTAGCGATCGTGGGCTTCGACCTCCCGAAGCGTTCCGCAAGCTGCCCATTTGAAAGGCCCTCGGCCTTCGCCTTGGCCACTTCAGCGGCGTGGCGCTTGGCCCAACTAACGGTAGTGGGGATCTCGAGAGGTGCTGTCCAAACCCATTCCGCATCCAGCTCGGGCGGCCGACGGCCGGTGACCTCGCCGAGGATCGGGTCATCGATGTCGCTCAGAATCTTCATCGGCTCCTGCCGGCGGCGGAGCCGGCGAGCTATGACCGCGGCGTCCACCGGCGCCGCCACGAGGTCGGCCAGTTCGCCGAAGAACCCGAAGACGGTCGCGGTCATGGTCACGGCGCCTGTTTGGTCGAACTCAATCGCGTAAATGTGCTTCGCCAGTTCAACATTCGTCGCGGTTGCGTTATCTTCACTCAGCAGCGTGTCGAGTGAATCGAGTCGCTGCCGCAGCGCGGTCGGGTTGAGGATTGCCTCCCAATCAAGCTCGCGTGGTGTCAGACCGGCAATTTCGGTGGAAAGTTGTCGCTGTTTCGCGAGCGCCTCGCCGCAGTTCTTCTCAATCATCGAGCGAAGCTCCGGCGCCAACGAATGGTTGCTGAGGGATTTACTCCAGCCCTCGATCTGCTTCTGCAGATCGTCCATCTGCGCGCGAAGGAAAGGAAGTCGATCTTGCTCGGGCGTCAACAGCGGCTGGAGCCGTGAACGAATGTTTTCACAGAAACGAGCGTACCAGCTCGGCATGACGCTTGGATCTTCCCTCGGCAAGACATGCGCACGAAGGTGCTGCACGACTGCCGCCCAAAGATGGTCCCCCCGAACGGAAGCCTTGTTCGTGCAGGAACCATCACGGCCACCGGGACAGAAGTAATAATGATATTTCGATCCGGATCGAGCGAGCGGTCCGGAACGCATCGGCCTTGCAGAACGTCCACAGACCTGGCAACGGATCAGCCCGGTGAGCGGGTACTTCAGACTAACACCGTTGACGAGTGGACGAATCAGCTTCTCGTCAGTCGGTTGCTGAGGATCGTTCCACTTTTTGGAGCGCGCTTCGCGCAGCTTCTGCACTGCGTCAAACACCTCGGCGGATATGACGGAAGGACAGAAGTTCTTGACGATCTCGAAATCCTCCGGCGGATTGCGCTGGATGACACGGATATCGTCGATGATGTCTGTCGAGTGGCAGTTGAAAACGAGCACGCCGGTGTAGATCGAGTTCACCAGCCAGCGAGAAACGGTTTGTTCGCACAACTCCTTGCCGTACGCTTCGACAACTTCAGGTCGAGAATTCAGTTCTTTCGTGATGCGCACGCCGCCCCAGCACTTCTGGTGCGCGATTCTATACACTTCTTGAATGATCCAGGCTCGTGAATCATCGACGACGAGACGCTTGTGCGAAACTTCTTTGACGCCGTTCACGTCCATAAGGACACTTTCGAGCTTATAGCCTGTAGGAGCGGGACCTCCCGGCCAGCGACCCTGTCGGGCGGCATCGCGTTTGCCGCGAAGAACTTGGTGAGCCTTAATCTGACCCTCTACGGTCGAACGATACGATTCGACCATTGTGAGCGCTTTTCCCGCGTCACTGGTGGGATCAGTGAATCCGTTCGACGCCGCGAGCACGAGCACGCCGTACTGTTCGAAAAGTTTTCGCTGGATCTCCGCGAATTGTGCCGCGCGACAAAAGCGCTCGGGGGTATCGACCAGGATCAGGTCGACGACGATTCTTCCGCGTTCGATGTCGTCCAGCAGCTGAGCGAAATCCATCCGCTTTCGAAGGAGGCGACCGGACACCCCGTCGTCCCGGTAGTCGTCATACGCGCACTGCCAGGGTCGTTTCTGCAGTTCCAGGAATCGGTTGATCGTATCGGCTTGCTGATCCGGAGAGCGCTTGTTCTGGATTTCATGGCTCATGCGGAGATAGCGGACGTAACGGAGGGGCAGGTCAAAGTTGACTTTCTTCTTAATCATGTTTCTTTCTTCAGTTCTTTTGCGATCGCCTCGGCGATCCGCTGGGCAATGAAGTCCCGGAGCGATTGGATATTGATTGCATGAACCAGTTGGATCAGCTTCTGTCGCTGGTCGGGCGTCAGTCCTGGCGGGGCGGTGCTGTAACCAGCAGCTATCTGCTCCGCGAGGTGCTTTAGATCCGAGTCCTGCAGTTCATCCGTAACGTCCGGACGTTTCTTCGCATTGGGCATGGTTTTCCTTCGGGAAACACTGCCGCAAGGCGAGGAAGTCACGCGACTTCCACCGCCCATAGGCACTTGCGCGCTGGCAAAATCTGTTGGCGGGCCGGGCTACAAAGCCTCGGCCAATCGCACTCGTTGGGTCCACTGGGCCCAGAGTGGATCGGGTGGGACATCGACGAGCATCGGAACCGAGGCCGGGACTGTTTCCCCCTGACTCCGTACGAAGCCATTGAGAACCACGAGCCCGCGCGTGACATCCTGAACGAAATGGAATCCGTCGAAGGCGCCGATGGCCTGATCTGCGGGATCCGATGGCGCTGACGTAGAGCTGACGCTCCCCGCCAGTAGATGATTCCGATCCGGAGACACGAAGCCCGCGTACGTAAGGTCACAACGAAAGTCGTGCTCGCTCACGTGTTGCGGTGGAACGTCCATCACCCAATGGCGCTGGACCGCACTCCAGTAGAAGAGTACACACCCGACCCGCCGGTAATGTTCCCAGAGCAAGCCAAGCCAACTGCAGCTTCGATGAATCAAGTTCAATGGGATCTTGAAGCAGGGATCGAAGGGAGCTTCGTCCAGTTGCTCCGCGCGGAAGTACCACAGCCCATTGACGGCTTTCAGCAGAATGCGGCCCGGTAACGGCGAGTGAGAAGGTCTTGGGGATACGAAGTGCACGATTTTTCTCCAATGGAATATTGCTACATGCGCAGCGAAAAGTGGCGTCGATAAATCGACGGGGACAACGTCGTGACACCGGTAACTCAGCGACGATCGTCTGCGCTGATCGAGATTTCTTTGGAATTACCGCACTCGCAACGGAAGGTTACGAGGACGCAGCGGCGGGGCGTCAAGACATGACGGACGTATTTCATCGTGTGGTTACAACAGGTGATGAAGTTTTTCTCGGCGACGTGTTGAAAGAGTTCACCCAACTCTCCTTCAGAAATCTGCTTCGCGGTATTCTTCCTTTTTTCAGCAGACGCCCGCTCGGCTTTGGTAGTGACGACGTCAGATGAAACCATGGTCTGCTTCGGCCGCCGGTCCTCGCGAGCGTCGGCGTAGTTGGTGATGGTATTATTCTGTCGTTGCAGGCAAATACTTACCGGATAGGCGCGTCTTGGCTTCTTCGCGAATTGCATTTAGTATCTCCCGGTCCCTCTGCTGCAATGCGCTTGAGTCGACGTCCCGCCTCAGCAGCGAGAAGAGGTCCTTTCTCTGCGACTTGTCGGTGAAAAACTCGCTGACGAAAGCATCGTCAATTGCGTGAACGACAACTTCGCCGTGCGGGCGACTGCGTTCGCGTTGCTCGCTTCGCGATACGAGTATCGCCAAGTGAGGCACGACGACCGTCGGATTCAACGTCGCCGCTGCCAAGATCGTGGGGGCTAACCATCCCCATCGGTCATAAGTTCGTGGCAGATGGATGTGATGCCGCCGGATAAGATGATGGAGCCCGTACGGAAATGCTGGATCTAACGCCTGAACAAGGTCGGCCGGCCGTTTGAAAGTCCGCTTTGCGATTGCAACGACGCCTCGCCGGACGCGCAGGGCATCGACGGGACCGAGCATTCGTGCAGACTCGCTACTCGCCCAAAAGTACTCAATGTCCATCGCAAATCTGACGCTTAAGGGCATCGCGCGCTGAATCTGCTCCAGCACGAAGCGCGCAACCGTGTTGGAGCGCGCGGGGATGTGCTTGTGTAAGGCGATGCGCCAGAGCGACAGAAATCCAGGGACCTCGTCCCGATTCGCTGATGCAGTTCCGCTGCGTAATGCAGCGTCGAATACCAGCGATGCGAGCTCTAAAACGCGCCCAGCAGGCAGCATCCTTTCAAACCGCTCTAGCTTTGCCGCGTCGATCTGATTTTCCACCAAGCGCGATACAAATTGTTTTTCGCCCCCACGATCGTCGACCCACGTCTTTAGTCGGCGCAAGAATGGCTGATCCGGATCAATCGGTTCGAGTTCGGAAATTATCCGCTGCCAATACGTATTGTTCCACGCCCTCTGATTTGCCGCCGCCCTCGACCCGTCCGCGTCTAAATTGTTCTTTAACGCGGGGACGAGGTATTCGAGCAGATACGAGACCCCAACAAGATCCCATTTGGCAGACGTATGCACCCGCTTAAGGCGCCTTCGCAAACGCTTACGCAATTTGTCCGCACGCTTCGGATCGGTTCCGATCCTTGCGGCTATCGAGTCTGTGATCGCGTGAATCTCCTCGTATGACAGCACAAGGAATTCGAAGGCTTCTGGTGCCGCCGCCCGCAGTGCATTGACGACAAGTAAGTCCGTGAATGAAACCTCGCCATGGAGGGGGTGCCATGCGTTCCAGGTCCGTCGCAAACAATGCTTAAGTAGCCGAGGGGTATTCAAGACCTTTGACAAAGCCTGAACAAGGTTGGTCTCTTCGTGCTCGCCATTCAGGTCGAACATATCCCGCAGGCTTGGTCGATGGAGATTCGATTCTGCGTTCTCCGCAACCTGTACATCGCCCGGAAACTGTTTCATGCAGTGATCGTGAAAGACGCGCAGAATCCTGCCGACCAGCCCTGGACTGAGCGGCGGAATCCACTCGATAAAATCACACAACTTCGAAAGGTCAAGCGATCCCACAAAATCTCGGCCGATCGCCAGGACGAACGAGATCCGCTTTAAGCCACGAAGGCGGTCCAAAAGTGACGCGAGATCGTTAATCATTTCGGGCGTCAGCTCATTTCGATCCAAGTCCTCGATAATGATCAGAAGATTCTTACCCATAGGCGTCAGAACAGCGTCAAGCCGTTTCAGCGCCTCCACCGGTTCTTCAGTTTGCATCAATGGAAACAGCACTTTGGAGATGACGCTCTCCGTTCCGTTGAGCGCGGCCCGATATCGGGCCGGTAAGGCCTTCAGCGAGAGACAATCGACGTAAGTGCTCAGGGTATCGAGCACGCGCTCAAGCAATTGCTCGGCAGTGTTGTCGGCATCAATTCCCCACCCGCGGACGAAACAAGTGATCCATTGCTTTCGATCCAGCGATCCAACGAGAAGCGAAATGAGGCTCGACTTTCCCGCCCCATACGGGCCAACCGCAGCCAGTGTCCCGCGGGGGTTTTCAGTCAATCGACGAGCAAGGCGTGTTGCTATGCTCGCCAATCGGAACATGTCATCACTCGGAGAATCGATCGGGTGTTCGCGCTCAAGCCACCCGACGAGGTGCTCGGGACTCATCCACAGTTGATCGGGCCCTTGCTCGAAATCTGGGGTTCGAAAAACACCCGGCGTCTGCCGCCGCCGGTACCGAGACGGCTTCAAAGCGCTTGATGCGATGCCCATCGATAGGACCAGGACAAGACCTGACCAGAGCCATATGACGGGCACAAAGGGGCCCACGAGGCTGCCTCGAAAAAACAGCGGCGCGAATTGGGACACTATCCAAGCACCGGCAAGGCCCGCAATCCAAGCCGGAGGATATGAGACAAGGTGAACGAGATTACCTGGGTGGAGTCCCCGCATCTCCGCGAGCGCTAAGGCGAGAAGACTTGTTAAGGCTATGGAGGCCAGCAGAACCCCGACGAAGGTCCAGCTGTCCGTATAGCTTATGGCCGCCTTGGCACCAGTCGTAAGTAGCGGATGCAAGAGCGAGGCAGCGAGCACACCCGCAAAGGTGAGTGCACCAATTTCATACCACCGGAAGATTGAGGCGCGTAACCTGCCGGTGCTCGGTTTCCCCGGTTTCCCCATGTGGAGAAGTATCCACATATTGGTCGAATAGAGCGAATTATAAATTGGCGCCGAAATCGCAGGAGAACTCGCTTCGCCAAGAATGCCTTCTCTTCACCACCGCCGTCCCCGAACCCGCGGGCCTCGCGCTCGTCGTGTGTACGATGATCCCGCGTCGCGCATGCGCCACCGCGCCGCTCAACAGCGTCACGTCACTTAGCGAACAAGTCGTGTACGCTGATCGATATGGTTTTGGACTTGCCGCACTTGCAACCGAATGTTGCGACCATGGAATTCTTGGACTTCAAGTCGTGCCCCACGTGCCTCATCACCTGATCACAACAGATGATCATGTTCTTCTTTGCGAACTCATTGAAGATCTCGTCAGGCCTTTCCTCCGAGCTGCTTCTCGCTGATTTCTTGCTTATCGACGGTAAACCGGTCTTCGCCTTGCGTTCGACTACGGCTGATGAAATTGTCTCACGCCGCTTTGGACGATTACCATGGATGTCGGCGTAGGCGCGAACGACCGTCGCCAGCGCCCAGCGCAAATATCCTGAGTGTTCTTCACGAGCAACTTCAGGAGCCGACAGGAAATCACCCAGGAGTTTTCGGCACTTCGATGACTTCATAAATATTGAGCCGCACGGATGAAGAGCGAACACTTTCCCATGGAATAGATGAAAATCATGGGCTGGATCAGCGGACGGTTCTGACTGGTTGGTGTGCCAGATCGAAAGGAAATCGCGCGTTGCAGCGGATTCAGCATGCAGGCTCGCGATTAGATGTGACCAAACTGCACTGTATGCGCGATGAAATTCAGTTTGGGCTTCATAGGTGAGCACGTCCATCACACGCCGTACATCTTTACGCGCTCCTCGACATGCCTTCATATACTTTTCGACGACCGCAACTGCCGCAGGAATGATGGAGACTCCCTTTCCCCGCAATTGCAGCACGCCGAAAATCTCGCCGAGGATTTTTTCACGCAAAGCTTTCTCGTTATCGTCCAGTTCGGTGCTATCACCTGCGAGTATCGCGTACGTCGCATCGCGAAATTCTAATTTCGAGATCGAGCGCGGTGAATCACCGAGGTCCGCCTGAACTTGCTTGGCCGCCCGGTCCACAGCGGACAGTAACAGCTTTCCGCCTGCGAGCACCTTTCCGTGACTGTGCGGCCGCATCCAAGGCAAAACGTGCATTAAAATGTAGCCTTCCAGATTGCTCTTCTTTTCCGCCTCACCATCATTAACGCACATCAACCAGAAGCGATCGATGATCGAGCGATATACACTGCCGGCTAAGGTGTCGGCGACGAGAGTCGGCTGACTTATCCAGAAGTGTTCAACCGTCACCGCGCCAAGATTCAACCCCTTCTGACACAGGTCGAAGGTGAAATCCGATCGCGGATCTTTCAGCGTAATCTGGAGCTTCGTTTCCGAGGTGGCCACGCATCGAATGATATGCATCAGCCACGGTTCGGTCGCATCCGCTGACGTTCTATTCGCGAAACGATAAGTGATCCCCGCACCCCAATGGCTTCGCAGATACGGAGAAACCGTTCGATGCTCGGCATTGCCTTATCGCGCTCAATTTCGGAGATATAGGCTCGATCGACGGACGCTCGCGCGGCCACCTCTTGCTGAGTCAGTCCCGCATCCACACGCGCTCTCCGAAGCTCCGCACCCACCATCCATGAGACGATTACGGTCTAGCTGGCGCGAAGTATGTAGGCGATTGCCTACACGACGGATCGCAGTAGAATGCCGGGGGCTACCAGATCATGTCTCCAGCCCAAGACGGGAGGGAAAAGTGCGATTTCGAATTTTTGGCGCCAACGAAGACACCGGTAGCGACGTCAGCTTCCTAATTGACGCAGAAAACAAAGCTGATGTTCACGCCCGGGCGCGCGAATTGGGCGTCTACGTAGCATCAATAGAACTCGTTCAGTCGTCTACGCCACCGCCGCTGCCATCTGCGGCTGTCGGTTCATTAAAGGCAACCGGTCCGGTCGCGGCATCGCTGACGTTGCCACGAATCATACAGTTCTGGATCGTCGATGTCGCCTGTCTTGTGATGGCCGCGGTGACGGTCAAGACCTTCGAAAATGTAAGTGTTGACTTGAGCGTTGCGACAGCAGTGATCGTGTTAATCGCTTCTGCTGCATTCGGCATAATACACTTACTTCGACGTCGCGCCCGGAAGCAGAGCATCAGGCTCCCCCTGACGGGATTAATCTTGAATAGTTGCGTGTTGCTGGGAGTGCTGAATTCATCGCTCGAGTATCGTTCGGAAGCCGAAGCTGGACGGGCCTTGGGAATGGCGCTCATCGAGGCTTTGGATCCCGTCAAAATGATAACAGGCTCTTGGTATTGGCATCAGCCGAATCAATTCAGCTCCGACCCGAATTTGGGAAGGACGTATGTACTGACGTTCTACACGGATCATAAATTTCAGGTTGTGATGAAGGATCCGACCCCCGTCGATCGCGCGCTGGGCGCAGTTACCGGAATGAAGGATATGGTGCGTGGAAGCTGGATACCTCAACAGTCAGGCTCGTACAAGCTGACAGTCGAGGCGACTGGAAGCGACCTCAGCATCGGGGGGTGGTTCCCAAGCGCTGGTGACATCTGGGACGCGAGAATCACGAATCAGAGACTGCAAATCGATAACGCTGGTTATTACGGCCAGTCTCCTTATCGCCGTGAATGAATCATTTGGTATTGGCGCTCGCGACTGGCGCGTTTCGAAAGGGATGGGACAGATGCAATTCAAGATCTATGGATCGAATGGGGATGGCGGAACCGGAGCATCGTTTCGGCTCGACGCAGAGAACAAGGCTGAAGCATCGCGCAAAGCGAGGGATCTTGGCATACAGGTTTCAGCTATTGAGCTTGATCCGGTGGTTTACCGTTCCGCGACGCATTACGCTCCTGAATCTCATGAAGCGAAATCCCATGCCCGGGCAAATAGACTGCTGGAGGTTGTTGCAGTTTTCATCCTCTTATCTGTTCCCGTGATAGTTGTTGTGGTCATGAACGTCATGAAAACCCGGCAGATCGAGGAAGAGACCCGCCAAGCCGCGCTGCAGGCGAATGAAAGGACGAACGCTGAAATTGAACGTCGCATGACTCCAAAGGAGCGAGAACAATTTGAACAATGGAGAGCGCGTCAGGTCGAAAAGGCGTTGCAATCCAACCCGTAGTCTGTCCCCACGCCCATACGCCGGAGGCGACCGCGCCACCGAGTGCTCGCGCATGCCCTTTACAGCCGCGCGTGCTTAGCGAAGATTAGCGACCTATCCCAAAGGGGCGCACGCCACACGTGAACACGAGATAAATGCCATCGCCAGTTGTGGGTGCTGAAAAGGTGGTCGGATGGATAAGAAGGCGCTGACCGAAACCGACATTCGCACGAAATTCATCACGCCCGCGATCGGGAATGCCCGCTGGGATTTGATGTCCCAGGTCTTCGAGGAGCACTACTTCACCAAGGGCCGAGTCGTCGTTCGCGGGAAGACCGTTGTCCGCGGGGAGGCGAGTAAGGCCGACTACCTTCTGTTCTACAAGCCCAATCTTCCGCTCGCGATCATCGAAGCCAAGGACAACACCCACGCGGTCGGCGACGGCATGCAGCAGGCACTCGAGTACGCCGAAACGCTCGACGTCCCATTCGCCTACAGCTGCAACGGCGATGCTTTTCTTGAGCACGATCGCACCGGCGCCGCCGGTACGGTCGAGCGCGAGGTTCCGCTCGATCAGTTCCCGACGCCGGATGAACTCTGGACACGCTACCGTGCTGCCAAGGGACTGACGCCGGAAGAAGAGCCCGTCGTCACGCAGGACTACTTCAACGACAGTTCGGGAAGGATGCCGCGCTACTACCAGCGCATCGCCATCAACCGCGCCGTCGATGCCATCGCGCGCGGCGAGGATCGAATCCTGCTGGTCATGGCCACCGGCACCGGCAAAACCTACACCGCTTTTCAGATCATCTGGCGGCTCTGGAAATCCCGCGCGAAGAAACGCATCCTCTTTCTCGTCGATCGCAACATCCTCGCCGATCAGACAAAGACGAACGACTTCAAGCCCTTCGGCACGGCGATGACGAAGATCACCAACCGCACTGTCGACAAAGCCTTCGAGATCTATCTCTGCCTCTACCAGGCCGTCACTGGCACCGAGGAAGAGCAGAACATCTACAAGCAGTTCTCGCCAGACTTCTTCGACCTCGTCGTCGTCGATGAGTGTCACCGCGGAAGCGCCGCCGCTGACGCATCGTGGCGGAAGGTACTGGAATACTTCTCGTCCGCCACGCAGATCGGTCTCACCGCCACGCCCAAGGAAACGAAGGACGTTTCCAACATCGAATACTTCGGCGACCCTATCTATACCTACTCGCTGCGGCAGGGCATCTCCGACGGATTCCTCGCGCCGTACAAGGTCGTGCGCATCGGTCTTGATAAAGACCTCGATGGATGGCGCCCGGAAACGGGCAAGGTCGATAAGTTCGGCAACGTCATCGAAGATCGCGAATACAACGGCAGCGACTTCGACCGAAATCTCATTCTCGAAAAGCGCACCGAGCTCGTCGCTGCGAAAATCACTCAGTTTCTGAAGGCGACGGATCGCTTCCACAAAACCATCGTCTTTTGTGAAAACATCGATCATGCCGAGCGGATGCGGCAGGCGCTAGTCAACGCCAATCCCGACCTTGCCGCCGCCAACAGCAAGTACGTCATGCGCATCACCGGCGACAACAACGAAGGCAAAGCGCAGCTCGACAACTTCATTGATCCAGAATCCGTTTATCCGGTTATCGCGACCACGTCGAAACTGATGACAACCGGCGTCGATGCGCAGACGTGTCACTTAATCGTGCTCGACCAGACGATCAATTCCCCGACCGAGTTCAAACAGATCATCGGCCGCGGGACACGAATCAACGAAGACTACGGCAAGCTCTATTTCACCATCATGGATTTCAAGCAGGCCACCGCACTCTTTGCCGATCCAGGCTTCGATGGCGATCCGGTCCAGATCTACCAACCGGGGCCAGATGATCCTCCCGTTCCACCCGAAGAGCCTGGTGCCGAAGGTCCTCCCGACGACTCGACTGAAGTGAACATCGGCGACCCACGCGCTGGCGATCCGACGATCGCCGGCGATCCGTTACGCGGCAGCGTTCGCAAGTATTACGTACACGACGTCCCCGTCTCCGTCGCCACCGAGCGCGTCCAGTATCTCGACGCGCACGGCAGGCTCATCACCGAATCGTTGCGCGACTACTCCCGCAAGACGCTGCGCAACACCTACGCCTCGCTCGATGAGTTTCTGACCGCCTGGAACGATGCGGATCGGAAGCAGGCAATCCTGAAGGAACTGGTTGAGAAGGGCGTGTTCTTTGATGATCTGGCCGATCTCGTCGGGCGCGACTACGACCCGTTTGATCTCGTCTGCCATGTCGCGTTCGATCAGCCGCCGCTGACGCGGAAGGAACGTGCCGAGAAGGTCAAGAAACGCAACGTCTTCGGCCAGTATGGCGCCAAAGCCCGCGCGGTGCTCGACGCACTACTGGAAAAGTACGCCGACACCGGCATCGCCAGCGTCGAGTCGCTGGAAATCCTGAAAGTGGAACCTCTCAGCGGATTTGGTACACCGGTGGAAATCGTCTCGCTCTTCGGCGGTAAGCCGAATTACCTTGCCGCCATCGCCGAGCTTGAAACTGCCCTGTACACCGGAGCCGGAGCCGCCTGATCCATGCCTAACGTCTCGAACGTCGTCAAAACCATTCAGGACATCATGCGCAAGGACGCCGGCACGTACGGCGATGCCCAGCGCCTCGAACAGCTCGGCTGGATGTTCTTCCTCAAGATCTTCGATGATCGCGAGAAAGAGATGGAGCTCGTTCGCGACGATTACAAGTCGCCGCTACCCAAACACCTCCGATGGTCCAGCTGGGCGACGGACGAAGAAGGTATTACCGGCGACGCGCTGCTCGACTTTATCAACAACACGTTGTTGCCCAAGCTCAAGGCGCTCAACGGCACCGGTGGAAAGATCTCCACGCTCATCCGCACGACGTTCGAGGACGCCAACAACTACATGAAGAACGGCACGTTGATGCGCCAAGTGATCAACAAGATCAACGGCATCGACTTCAACGCCTCCGACGATCGCCACATGTTTGGCGACATCTATGAAAAGCTACTCAAAGACCTTCAGTCCGCTGGTAACGCCGGCGAGTTTTACACGCCCCGCGCCGTGACGCAGTTCATCGTCGAGCAGGTCAACCCGCGCCTCGGCGAATCGATCCTCGATCCCGCCTGCGGCACCGGCGGCTTTCTCGTGTGCGCCATCGAGCACCTGCGCAAGCAAGCGAAGAGCGAAGCAGACGAGCGCATCATTCAGGATTGCTTTGCCGGAATCGAAAAGAAACATCTGCCGCACGTCCTGTGCATGACCAACCTTCTTCTGCACGGCATTGATGTCCCGTCCAACGTCCGGCACACAAACACGCTCGCCAAGCCGCTCATCAGTTGGGGACCCAAAGAGCGCGTCGACGTGATCGTCACCAATCCACCCTTCGGCGGAATGGAGGAAGATGGCATCGAGGCCAACTACCCCGCCGAGTTCCGCACCCGTGAAACCGCCGACCTGTTCCTCGTCCTGCTGATGCGCATTCTGAAACCCGGCGGCCGCGCGGGGCTGGTGCTGCCGGACGGCACGCTGTTCGGCGAAGGCGTGAAAACCCGCATCAAGGAATCGCTCCTGGCGGAGTGCAACCTCCACACGATCGTCCGGCTGCCCAACGGCGTGTTCAATCCGTACACCGGCATCCGCACCAACCTGCTCTTCTTCA
This sequence comes from Phycisphaerae bacterium, assembly GCA_025924315.1. Taxonomy (GTDB): domain Bacteria; phylum Planctomycetota; class Phycisphaerae; order Tepidisphaerales; family Tepidisphaeraceae; genus JAICIO01. Next base: position 54,209 of record JAICIO010000006.1, on the reverse strand, counting down.
CCAAGGGCACGCCCACGCAGGAGGTCTGGTACTACGAGCATCCCTATCCGCCCGGCGCCAAGAGCTACAACAAGGGCAAGCCGATCCGAATCGAGGAATTCGAGGCCGAGCGCAAATGGTGGGGCAAGCCAGACAAGCACGGCCTGTTCAGCAAGCGCGAGGAGACCGATCAGGCCTGGCGCGTCTCGATCGACCAGATCAAAGCCAGCAACTACAACCTCGATATCAAGAATCCCCACAACCCCGACACCGTCCCCGGCGATGTCGATCACCTCCTGCCCGAATACGAAAAGCTCCTCGTCCAGATCGCCGAGACACGGGCGAAGCTGAAACAGGAACTGCATCATGCACTCACTGCGACCGCTGGAATTGCGACATGACGACCGACCAGTTCTTCGAGAAGTTTGAGCTGTTTGCGGACACGCCGAACGCGGTGGGGAAGATGCGCGAGCTGATTCTTCACCAGGCGTTCGCTGGAAAGTTATTGCCAAAAACCGCCGAGTGGAGCGTTGCACCGCTTAAGTCTCTTGCGACAAAGATTGGGAGCGGTGCCACGCCTGACGGGGGGCGGGAGTCTTATGTCCAAACTGGCGTACCACTTATCCGCTCGATGAATGTTCACTTTGGCGGGTTCGTCCCGCACGGGCTTGTCTATCTCACGGAGAAGCAAGCCGCGGAATTGGCAAATGTGAGCGTTCAAGCGCGTGATGTACTCCTGAACATTACGGGCGCCTCAATCGGTCGATGCACGATCGCGCCGCCGGAAATGGCTGGCGCACGAGTCAACCAGCACGTGATGATTATCCGTTCAATTGCGGAGATGGAGCCTCGTTTTCTATCCATGTTTCTCGCGAGCCCCGCAGTCCAGTGGATGATCAACGACATCGAAGTTGGCGCGACACGGCAGGCACTGACGAAAGGAATGATCGAGCGCTTCGAAATTCCCCTTCCACCCCTTGCCGAGCAGAAGCGGATTGTGGCGAAGGTGGATGAGCTGATGGCGTTGTGTGATCGGCTGGAGGCTGAGCAGGCCGAGCGCGAGCAAAAGCACGCCGCCCTCGCCCGCGCCAGCCTCGCCCGCTTCGCCGAAGCCCCCACCCCGGCCAACCTCGAATTCCTCTTCCACAACGCCTACACCATCGACCCGGCCGACCTCCGCAAATCGATCCTCACACTCGCTGTGCAGGGGAAGCTCGTGCCTCAGGATCCGGAGGACGAGTCCTCAGCGCAATTCTTGGCGCGCTCTCAAATTGTAAATGCAACGAAGGTTGAGGAAAACGACTGGGACCTTCCGGACACATGGGCACTTGTTCGGTTCGAGGACATAGCCCAGGTCTCTAGTGGCGTGACCCTTGGCAGAAAGCTCGGAGACCGCCGCACTGTAACGTTACCGTACCTCCGTGTTGCTAACGTTCAACGCGGTGGGTTCGACCTAAGGGTGGTCAAGGACGTCGCAATCCCAGAGGATGAGATCGAACGCTTTGCGTTGCGCAAGAATGATTTACTGATGACCGAAGGTGGAGACTGGGACAAGGTGGGGCGCGCCGCAATATGGAAGTCTCAGATTTCGGTGTGTCTTCATCAGAACCATGTGTTCCGATCGCGAATGCGATCTCCCGAACTATTGCCAGAATGGTTCGAGCGAGTTTTTAATTCGCCGTTCGGTCGCAAGTACTTCGAGTCCGCCTCGAAACAAACCACAAACTTGGCATCGATCAATATGCGGCAGGTGCGTGCGTGTCCGGTCCCGCTCCCACCCCTCGCCGAGCAGCGTCGGATCGTGGCGAAGGTGGATCAACTGATGGCGTTGGTGGACCAGTTAGAAGCGCAGCTCGCCGCCTCCCGCGCCACCGCCGAAAAGCTGACCGAAGCCGTCGTCGCCGAACTCACCGGGGGCGCCGCGTGAGCACACTGCGACTCACCCGAGCAAATCAGGATGTAGGTTCCTTCCTGTCCGTTCTGGGTTCCCTTCGAGAGACGAGGCTGACCGCCGTACTGGGGTTTCTCGTGTCCCGATTTCCCATGGAGTTTGATGCGCTGCTGGGATTTGAGCATTCTCCTGGCGACGAGATTTGTGTGGAGGAAACCGACGAGGGCGATCGCTATGACGTGCTGATTCGCAGATCAGGTGAGTCTCACATTATCGAAGGGAAGATCGGCCCCGCGCAGAAGTTGGACCAACTTCTTCGCTATATCCAGAGCCTGCGTCACAAGCGAGGCCGCAGGCCGGCCCTCACGGTGGTGGACGATGGCTCGGAGTTCCGGCACTCCCGGCAGCGCGCGTTTGAGGCAGTGGAGCGGAGTGTGAAGGCGTTGAAATTCGTCACTTGGACAGACGTGGCGAAGGTGTGTTGCGACATCGCCCGGAAACGCCGAAACCAAATTGCTGACCCGACAGGCGTCACGATCGCCCAGGAACTGGCCATCCATCTCAAGGAAAACGGTATGACTGCTGAAGCTCAACCTGAAATCTATCTTCGCGATGTCAGCAGCTTCGATTCGGTGCAACTCTACTTTCGACATCACCTCTACAAGTGCCAGAGCAACTTCTACAACTCGGCCCGGCGCAATCTCTACTTCGCGCCGTACTTCACGCGTCACATGGCCGACAAGATCAGCGAGGGAAATCTCGTTCCCGTCGGTGAGGGCATCTCCTTTGTGTCGCGAGTCAAATCGGTGCAGGTGATCGACACCCGTGATGTGCTGGAATTCCTTAAGGATCTTCAGCATCCGAACGCCGTCGAGGCCGCCAAGATCGTCCGCAAAAACCACGATGGAAAAGAAGTGCTCATGATGATGCTTGGGGAACCTCGGCTCATGTTCATTTCCCCGGTGACGAAGGCCAAGCTTACAGCAAAGAGTTTTCCTTTTGGCCAAGGAACGATGGGTTCCCGCTCCTGCACTTTCGACGATCTGCTTGCCGCGTCCCAGTGATGAACAGTTTGAGGGACAGGGAGGATAACAATGCCGAGACTGCCTACGCCACGTTGCGGTGAAGTTGTCGAGGTTCGCGGTCGTCCCCTAAGGTTTTCTTACTGGCCCATGTACCGTGGGAGTCGTAGATTCGGGCTACAGTCACATCTCTTCGCAACGGATCCGTGGAACCTTATCTCGAGTTGCATTAATGCGCGTTGTTCAACAGCAAGCCGCCCAGAAGCGATTGCCTGCGGCGAACAGGCACGAGACTTTCATGCTGCGGCGCTCACCGCGAAGATAACTGCATCTCGACCTCTTCTGTTGTACTACTGCTTCATGAACGTGGTGAAAGCGTACTGTTTGACGATTGGTCAGCAGACAAGTTTTGACCAAGCGCAACACGGGCTCTCCCAAAAGATGCGAGCTGGAGGAAATGATGTCGTCGACGCCTTTCTAGAGGCACATCCCTCACCCGGGAGAAGAACCGGGTTCCTGAACGTCTTCGATGAGCTCCTCAAGGCCATGAGGGGGACGGGCCTCAACGCGCCGACGAATTTCGACATCGTCTCGTTGATCCCTCAGGTTGTGGCAGGACATCGACTGTGGTCCGACGCCGCAGGGAAACAGGAGAGATTTATAGCGTTCGACCGAATCGAGATCTGCCAAGACTGCGCGGCCAGAACAATCTGGATGCGACTTCACATGTTTGCCGACGACCTTTCTCGTCTAGGTGTAACGCACGCACGCCTCTTGCAGGAATCGAACCTCGACGGCGCATTCCGAGAAGTGCATTGGGATACACCCGATGAAGGTCGTCGCCTCTTGTGTTTTGATCAGGTCGCGACGACGGGGTTCCGAGATCGCGCCAGCGACAAAGTCCAGGAGGCCGTCTCCGCCTTTCGACACAACCTTTGGGTCACGATCACAAGCGTGCCTCCCTACCGGCGCTACTACCTGTATTTGTGCCCGGCAGTGGAGCGCGCATCGGTTTTGCCACAACTCGTCTCGCTCTACGCGATAATGTATTACTTGGGCTCCGTGACAAGATATAAACCCCATCATTTTGATGCACTTCTTGCTGGCAATTACGGGAGTTTTGTGCAGGAATTCATATCAAGCCAGCCGAGTCAGTTCCTCTATCTGATGGCGTCGGAGTTTGCCCAACAAGAAGTAACGCGTCCCGCACTCGTGTGAAGCTTCGCTTTGGTGGGTATCAACCGTAGTGCGCGCACGTCGTTAGCGACGGAACACCGACTCGCCGAGCTCAATACTCTCGTATTCAAAGTTAGCGAACACGTCGCCTTGCATGCTGCAAATACCAGTGTGGCGCCGGCGTAGTGGGCTGTTGCGAGAAAAGTTAGCCCGTCGCAGTTTTTGGAGATGAGCGGCCTTCAGGCTTCCGAGGCGCTGCCCGTAGTTCCTTTAGTCGCGCCCGCATTTGATCGGCAAATGCTCTACCTAGACCGGGAGAGATTGAACGAAGCTCTGGCGAGTTCTCAATTTCATCCGGCAGCCCGAATGGAAAATCTCGTACAGGGGATTTACTGCCATTGACATCCAACTTCACCATCGCCCGAATTTTGGGATCCATCTGACGCCATGAGGTCTGCGTCAATCCCGTAGGTACTTTCTGCGAACGGCGTGGGTGGTACATGTCAAAGAAAAGTTCCAGTTGGCAGGAGCCATCCGCAGCGAGCAATTGAAAGCGATCGACGGGATGTTTGGTCGCGGGTGAGGTTGTATTGCCGAGCCGGTGATAGTAGAAGCCAACTCCTGAAGCGGTTCGCAGTCGATTTAGGTAAACCGTCTCGCCGATTGAGCCATTGACGGGGATCGGGTTAGTCACCGTTCCAAAAGATCCTGTGCCCGTCGGGAGTTCATCACAATCAACAAAGTCGATCGCAAGCTGCTTGCCTATTTCCAATAGAGGTCCAAGTTCAAGTCGCTGTTTTTGATAAGCTTCGTCGTCAATACCGGAAGGAGACTGGCCGAAGAGTTTTGCAAAGAATCCGATGTAACACCTCCTGTGCTTGCAACATTGAAACTTCAACTGATTCACGCGTTCTCGCCGATTCTGCGAGAACTCTACGTAATCATCGGTACTGGTGCAGTTTGAATTCCGGTCGCACCGATTCCGTTTGACACTTCCACAGCATCATGCCACAGTCTGATTATGCCTTCACGAGCAAGCAAGCGCAAGGACTTCACGCAAATCGCATTCGCCGTCGCACAAGCCGCAACTGGTGAAGGGCCGAAGATTCGACCGCCGGGAGCGCCGCCTGATAACGATACGCGCAACCCCGCAGCGGTGGCACTGAGCAAGCTGGGGGCGAGCAAGGGCGGCAAGGCGCGGGCGGCAAGCCTCACCAAGAAACAACGGTCAGAGATCGCGAAGAAGGCGGCGGCGAAGCGCTGGGGGAAGTGACTAGATGCCTTCGGCGGTGTCATCAAACAACGTCGAAATCCTAAGCTGCGGCATCTTGGGAACCGGGATTTCACCCATACGATCCGTAAACAAAAGTTGGCGCATATCTTCTTCTGCAAATCCCAGCTTCGTTCGATGAACGTCTAGAAGCCTCGCAAAAGCTTCCGGTTGCTCAAAGGGCAAGGACTCAGGCTCTCGCGTGCGTAACCCCTTCGCGCCCATCTGAGTAAAGAGGCGACGATAAGTTGCGTCCGAAATCTGCCCCAACTCGTGCGCTCGTTTAATGATTGCGGCCATCGACACACCCCAAACGCGCTTTAGGCGAAGTGCTGCCGCCAAGTCTAGATTGCGCAGATCGCTTCGGATTTCTTCCTTCGGCATCAGGAACTCTTGCGCGAAGGCGTTCGCTTCATCCTCAGGGTCGCCGGTGAATGCTGTTGAAAAATGCATGATAAGATGCCCGCATTCGTGCGCCAGATTGAAACGGTGGCGCTCACCAGCAACATTCGCATTCAAGAACAGAAGAGGGGCAATGCCAGGAAGCCGGATGTTTGTTCCGTCGATTAGGTCCGTTCCAAAGTTGATGACGAATACGATCGCCCCCGCGTTTTCGAGAACCCTTGTTAAGTCACGGATGGGACCGCGTGGGATACGAAACGCGCGGCGCGCTTCCTGCGCAGCCCGTTCTGGCCCGCGCCTTCCAGCGATTTCCTCCAGCGGAATCGCGGGGAACGGATAGCGTTCCTCTATCGCTGCGCCACGCAACAGGCGCACAACCTGGATCTTGCGAATGTTGGCCTCTGCCTCGACTCGACGCTGATCTCTTGCCGTTAATCGTGCCCTTTTGCGGTAGAGAAAATCCCCGCCAAGTCCGACGATCAAATCCGACTGTTCAAAAAAACTTCGGTCGTAATCGAGGGCCCGCCCGATCTCGTTTATATGGAACTCGGGTATAGGGATTAGCTTTAGTTCGTACTTCGAGACAGTGCCTTGGGCCGCCCGAATCGCTGAAGCCAAATCCGTTTGGGTCCAGCCCCGCGATTCGCGACCAAGCGCGATCATCGCTGGATTAATATTTCCCACTCAGGCGTCTCCTCTCAAGCGGACATTCCACGAATGTTCTCGATCATTTGCTCTAACTCTTGGGCCTCGTTTTCGCGAGCGATTACGATAGGCGGTGGAACGCCAAACGGGCTTTCGGTGTTCTGCTCGGGCGCGGGATAGACATGAACCTCGGTCATGAACTCACTCACGTCGGCGCGTTCGCGGAGAAGATGAAGGCGACCAAACCACCAGCACGGTTGGCCAACTTGCGTAAAGTAATCTTCGATGGTGAAGCCCAGCGTGACATTCGGCATGGCACTCGGGCTTTCGGTAGCAACCCCAAAGAGCGTGCCTTGCTCGTGCACTTCGCGCGTTCGCGCCGTTCGATTCCTTCGGATCGTCTCGCCGTTAATGCGCCCCCATCGCATGGTGAACGGCTTGTCGGGGTTCATCCGGAAAAGTAGATAATCCAACCCCTGTCCCTCTGGCTCCTCAACCAGCGTCACAAAATCCTCGGCCAGATCGCAGACGCGCCGGAAGTTGTTTCGCCACGCGCGATGCCAGTCATTCGCGCATTCGGTTTTACGTGGAAGGCCGAGGATGGGAACTGCGGCGAGTTGATCTCGCAAGGCTGCTTCACCGATCCGCGCGAAAAGGGGAAACCACGGCTCAAGCTGTTGAACCAGCTCAAAATTGGAAAAGTGTTGATCTTCTGCCATGGATTACTATCATCGGCCAAACCGTGCGCAAAATCAAGCGAAAATATTCCAATCCGTATTCTTTAGTTAAAGCACTTTATTAAATGAGTTTACGTTTATTTGCTTCTCCGTTCTCAGGCGATATCGGGCCGATATCGGCGGAATGATCTTGACGTTTCTTACACGAGCAAGCATAATGTGCAGTATGAACAAGCTTGGAACAGCAACCCGAACGCTGATCGTCAAAGCACTGGTGGACGGCATGGGCGTCAACGCCACTTGCCGTTTGACTGGCGCGGCCAAGCACACCGTGTTGAAGCTGCTCCGCGAGATCGGCGATGCGTGCGCGAAGTATCACGACGAACACGTTCGCAACGTCAAAGCCCGTCGCATCGAATGCGATGAAATCTGGTCGTTCTGCTACTCGAAACAGAAAAACGTTCCCGCCGATTTCAAAGGCGTGTTCGGCTATGGCGACGTGTGGACTTGGACCGCGATCGACAGCGAATCAAAACTCATCGTCAGTTACATGCTCGGCCTGCGCGACAGCGGATACGCGACTGAATTCATGCAAGACGTTGCCAGCCGCTTGGCGAATCGCGTTCAACTGACGACCGATGGATTGAAGGCGTATCTTGAAGCCGTCGAGGATGCGTTCGGCGGCGAAGTGGATTACGCGCAGCTCATCAAGATTTACGGACCCACCGCACCGGGCGCGGCCCGCTACAGCCCGCCAGCGTGCATCGGTTGTGAATCGAACGCCATCGCCGGATCGCCCGAACGAAAGCACGTCAGCACCAGCTACGTCGAACGCCAAAACTTGTCGATGCGAATGGGAATGCGTCGGTTCACGCGACTGACTAACGCCCATTCAAAGAAGGTCGAAAACCACGCTCACATGATCTCGCTCTACTTCATGCACTACAACTACTGCAAAGTGCATTCGACACGCCGCGTCACGCCAGCGATGGAAGCCGGGTTGACCGATCACGTTTGGAAAATTGAAGAATTGTTGGCGCTGATCGGGTAATCTTTCCAGATGTGAGACGCCGACTGTTTACCGCACTGGCTGCGCTGTCGCTGATTCTATGCATATCGGTGTGCGTTCTCTGGGCGCGCGATGACGACTCGTTCCGCCTGCCCGCGCCGGTCGGATTCCGGCAAGTCTATTTTTACTCTGGAAAAATCAATTACGATCGCATCGAAGCGTACGGATTACAGCACTGGGCTATCATCACGCGACACATCAGCATTCCATGCTGGATGTTGGCACTCGCGTTGGCATTGCCTTTCGTTGTCCGGGAAGCTTCACTGCGCATCTTCGCTAAGCCACCCTTAGATCACTGCCAGAGTTGCGGCTATGACTTGCGTGCAACTCCGACCCGTTGTCCTGAGTGTGGTGCGATGCCCGCAGAAACTGTTTGAATTTCAAACTGCACCAGTACCTAATCATCCGCTAATACCGTGGATATTATGATCTCACTTGTAAGATGGCGACTTGCTAAATAGCGCAATTATTGCGAACACGCCCGCGCCCATGATCATGCAAGCGTACGACTTAAAAGAAGATGCCAGTGCGATGGCGAGTACAACGATCACTACCACGACTATCCAGGAATAATCTGGCGCAGGTTTGTAGCGCGGAGGGCCGGGTGTTAGTTTTATTTCAGTGGCGCGCGGGTCCAGGAACACGTGAACCGTGTGCCCGCCGACTTTCAATTCACGTCTGAAACCCTTTAATGCGTCGCCTTTCTGCGCCTGCGGTAACAGCAAGCTGACTATCGCGTGCGAGACTTCAACTGCCTGCTGACGATCGCGGATCAGAAAGTGATTCAATAGGTCTTGCATCAACTTCGAATCGCCGTCAGCGAGCCATTGAAACCGACGTTGTAGATTCTCCGGGACGCCGTGCTTATTTACCGTCGCATTCACATGATTTCTGACGACTTCAGTGATCGCCCGCGCGTTGGCATTCAGACCGAATGAAACCGAATACTCAGAGCGCGGGGCAAAGTTCGTCCAAAGCGACTCGACTAGGGCATACTTGCGCTCGAGAGGCATGAAGCGGGGCAGCAAGTGGAACAAGCGCGTAGCTACAGCTCCGCTCATTTGAGTTGCACCGGACCGCCATGCGGCAATCGTCTTCGCCGCGTATTGTCGCGCTGATTTGCCATGGTCGCGCTCATACGCCTTCAACACTGGTAGAAGTTGAGGTGGCGACAAACTGAAAAAATACTGCTTAACATCTTCATCAGTGCCCCCTACGTCATTGCTAAGTCTTTTCGCCTCGCTGATGTGCTTTCGAGCGTAACGTGAGCCGGAATAGCGGCGACGATAATACCCCATCAACTATTCCCCCAGGTAAATGCTTTCCACAGCCGGTTGAAGAATCCCTCTGGTATGCCGAAGCGAGCGTCCAATGTGATCGCCGCAATGTCGGTCTTGATTTCACGTGTCGCACGGAACTGCCCACTTGCAGACGCTACCGCGTGCCCATTTTGAATCATCGATTCGAGCGGGCCGCTCACTTGGGCAACAAGGTCTTCAGTCTGTTGCGAAGAGAATCCCGCTGCGTTACACGCGTTCCTCAGGTTCGAAAGGACTATCGCCGCGTCGGTATTGAGGTTGAGTGAAAATCTCTTGCGTAGCATGCAGGCTCATCGGTTGAACGCGGCAACTAGGACAATGACCACGCCAACGATGACAACGAGCAAAATCCAAAACTTCGCGTTATCTGCAAGGCCTTGTTGGGAGCGGGAGAGCTTCCCTGCCCGCGCCGCGTCCGTGTTTCCGAACATCATCTCAGTGCGACCGAGAGCATCGTCTTTAGTATTCGTGATTGTGACTGCGGCATTCTGTGCGGTAGTGTTCGCAACTGCGTCCGTGAAAGTACGGATCTGCGCAGCTGTCGCAGTCAAGTCTTGACCAATTCGCTGTCCCCGGTCGTCACGCTCGATCGCTTTTCGGTGGGCTTCCGCTTCAAGTGCATCTTGTTCACGCTGCGCAAGATTTGTAATGTCAAGCGCATCCTGTTGTCCAAGCTGGATCGTTCGCGGGATCTGAGCGCGAACAACGGGGGGCGACGTCGGCTGCTCTCGCTTTGCGAGATCACGGTTGTTTTCGTCTTGCTGCGACATGGTTGTGACTCCGCGAAATGTTGCAGGAGTTTAGCACAATTCCTCTATGGGGATACAGGCGGGTTTAACGTTCGCCATCCGAACTCATCTCCCGCCCCAAATGTTCGCCACTGTCCCAACAGGAACGGTGCTAGGAGGGAGCTTGGTGTAGCCGGGCAAGTTCCACTTTGAGCTGGGTATTCGGCGGCCTTTGGGCAAGAAATCCGAGATTGTGGTCCAGCGGCGTCAGCCATCTCGGAGTCGCTCGTGTCTTGGTTTGCCCATTCTTTGGATGGAACCAATAAGCGATGAGCAGGCCGCTGCTGGCGTGGGTGACACGACAGGCCACTGCGACGCCTGCCCGTGCTTTTTTTCAAACTACTTCTTCGGCGGCGGTGCTGGTGAGGACATCGGTTGCTGCATAGTCATTTGTGCTGGCTGGGGCTGCGTACCGGCTGGCACGTTAGGCGCAGCAGTCTTCATGCTGTCCTGCGCATTCGGAGCACCATTGAATCCGGCCCCAATGTTCGTTTCGTTCGGCGGCGGCGCATTGCGCGAAAAGAAAAACTCGTCACCCATCGTGAGCCTCCTATTTCTTTGGCGGGGGTGCCGGTGAAGACATTGGCTGCTGCACAGTCATCTGTGCGGCAGGACCCTGAGTACCGGCGGGCGCGGCCGGACCAGCAGGGTTGACGCTGCCGTTGGCCTGCACAATGTCAGCACCCTTAACCAGAATGGTTCGAGGTGGCGCGCTGTTGCGGGACAGTCTGACTTCGTCACTCATCTTGTTGATCTCCTTACTTCTTCGGCGGCGGTGCCGGTGACGACATCGGATTCGAATCGCACGGTTGTGGCGGATTCGATCCAACGAGCGGCGGTGATCCATTAACCCCCCTCTGGCTCTGAGGCGGCTGCGTCGTCTGTTGCGACGAGGGGTTTGGTGGCGGACTCTGTGGAAGCTTTGCTCCCATTTGAAGCTCCTTTCGCATGCAGCTCTAACAAACGCTTCTGCGCACTCTTGATCTGTTCATCGCTCCATTTTACTTCGGGTCGCCATCGAACCATCTCGACCATACTAACCATACTTGCGGGAACGAGAATTCGTTCGGTTTGCACGAGAGGAATGTCGCACCCGGAATCATCAACCCACTGCGGATCGAGGATCAGGAAGTGTCCCCTGTCCGGCTGATCGGGCCATTCCTCTGGCCAGCCTTTCAATCTTCGTTCGCCTTCCAAATGAAGAATGACATAACGTTTTACACGGTGAAATGCGCTGTACCACTCGGAGGGGTACGAGGTGCGTTTCGTGATCCGCAGCTTTTGCAGCAGCCAATGAAGGACATTCCAATTTGCGCATGCGGCAAAGAGCACGCCGATGAAAACGGCTACGAGTACGGAACAGACCAGTTCCTTCTCTTCGGTCCAGAAGACGCCGTCGTCAGCGTGGTAGTGCCACCAGATTTTCCGAATGATCTCGATGTTGATCGCCTTGACGATGACCGTGAAGATCAGCGCCTGCACGATGCGTTCGAACGCATCCTTCTTCGGATGCGCGGTAAGCCCATAGAAGACCCACGCTGCTAAGAACCCCGGTAGCAAGTGGTAAACGAGCGTCTGAAGTTCGCCGCTAACCCATTCCATAGTTCTGGAAAAGTTAGGTTAGCGGATTTCTTGCCTGTGACAAGAAAATTGCGCAGCGGTCCGACAATTAATCCACAGGTTTGCCCAACTACTTTGAATCGGCGGTATGCACCGGTGGCCAGGCCATCGAATGACGCACATCAAGTTCGAGAAGTTTTTGATCCTCCGTTGCGCATCACGGACTTACAATAAGCCCTGCCTGAGTGGGGCTGGCCGCGAACGCCCCGAGCGCAGGCTCGGATACCGAATGAGTTCGTCGGCACCCTGTTGCGGCTTCTGCAAGTGAAGGCGAGACCATGCGATCTGCCGGACGAAGCTGCGGTGACCGCAGCAATCAGGGGGGCGGAGGCTTTGGAGATCCCGAAACCAATCGGCGTATCGAGCGGGAAGCCGTCGGCTTCGTACGAAGTTCATTCAAGCGCAGAGGTTGGCTGATCAAAGACAGGCAGCATGACTGTTGCGGTTTTGATCTCGTGGTAACTCGCGGCAGGAATGAGCTGCATCTGGAAGTAAAAGGCACCGATGCGTCTATCCCGGGGTTCATCATCAGCCGCAATGAGCTGAACTGCTCTGTCGAGGACAAGAAGTTTCGTTTGTGCGTGGTAACGAATGCATTGAATCGCCAAATTAGTATCAGTCTCTTTACCGCAACCGAGATGCGTAAAGCATTTGCATTGTCGCCGACGTCTTACATCGGACGTCTGAAACGTGTGCCTCGTTGAACGGTTTCGCGACGAACGAATTCGTCGTCGAATAAGCCGCCTTGGAGTATCTCGCCTATCTCGGTTACGAGGCGCGGGCGGGGCGGAATTTGGGGCGGACACGGGGATCGTCAATGTCAGGTGTTTCGGTGACAACCGAAAGCGAATCGTCCGGGTGACACGTTGATTTGCTACGCCGTCGGCGGCGACCGACGCCTGTGCGCTGTTGCGGAAGCGGCCAAAAGACTGCGATTTGGTTGATAATGATTCGAGCGCGAACCACAGCTACGGGATCTTCTGGGGCGAGACGACTGTGCGAAGCGCTGCAGTTCTCGAAGTTACATCGTAGGGGTTGGAGACATAGTGGACTTCGATCTTGCCCTCTCTTTGCAGACGCTGGAGCATTAGCTTTGCTGCATGTTCGCCAAATCCTAGTTCTGCAAGATGAAAACGAAGGAATCGAGTCAGTCCAACAAACCCATCAGGTTTTGTACTGTAGTAGGATTCCTGATCCCGTAACTGGTCGAGAAATGCTTGCTCTGTTATCTCCTCCGCCATTGAGCTAGTGACGTCATCGTGGGGTTGAGAGGCCGATCCATCGTTTCTCTCGGTCTTCGCAATCACCTGCTCTTGCATTGCTTCCCGCTCACTCTGCGTGACGACGGGTTGCTCTTTGGATTGATCGGCAGCGGTGATGATCTGAATGATTTCTTCGGCCAAGTGCTTTCCGTCTGCGAGATCCTCTTTGGTGAAGAGATTCGTGTGAGCGATTTTATTTCGCAGGGATTCCCACTTATTCCATTTGATCTTAAAGTCACGATCGGCAAACGCAGTCTTGAAAAACTTGTGGTAGTTCGACTGAAGATCGGCCTTCAGCGCTTTCAGTGCCTCGATATTCTCCGGCAGCTGCGTGACTCTCGTTTCGATATCCTCACGTGTTAAGAAGCCGGACGTTTGCTCAAAAACAAGCTCACCCAATTCGTCAAAGTCGATTAGAAATGCGCTGTTGTCAATGAGAGCCCCAAATACCTTCTCATTCTTCTTGCGCATCTTGGCCTTGTCATCCATTTCTTTGGAAGCATTCAGTTTCCACCAAGTTCCACCGAATCGAGTTGTCATGAAACGCGTCAGATATCCGCGTAAAAGATTCTCCACGCGATACAGGTAAGGGTAGAGTTCACAGGCAATCGATTCGGAAATCTCATCCCTGATGATGTAGCGATGTTCGAAATCCTGATCCTTGATGAATTCGACGAGCGGAAGGCGCAAAGGCTCAATTACTTCGCGGTCGCCATTCAGTGAGATGACAAACGCTCGACTCGCAGGTTTCTCTCCGCTGAGCGTAGCTATTGCTGGCTCGGCTTGATCCTTCACCTCGAGTGTTCGTTTCTCATCAGAGATCCGGAGATCGGCGGCGGAGAACTTCGGATTCTTCCAAAGGCGAGAAAACCCTTGAATGGAATACAACAGGCTTAAGGCGTTGTCGCACCGAATCTTTTTTGCCGGATCTAGTGCAAGGATTTCGAAAAGCGCCATAGCCAACTCCATCAAGATTCCAAACACCCTATCCTTGAATTGAGAACATCAACCGCAATGATCAAGTCCACAGTTAGAAGTGACTTGATCAATCTAACGCTTCTCGGTGACATCGGTAGATATTACCCGCGTCGGTAGCGAGGATTAATCATCGGCTGAATTGCTGTTTCCAGTTTGTGCCAGTTTTGTGGCAGATGCAGTTGAAGAACAGTGCTTGAAGCAGTTCCAAGCCAGTTAAGGGTTTTAACGCAACTCATTTTAATGGCCCGCATTATCTGCGTTTTCTGAGTTCCATCTGAACTGCCGACCTATCCTGGGGGTCTAGAGGTCGCAAGTTCAAATCTTGTCACCCCGATTTCTTCAAAGGCGAAAAAAAGAGCCGGACTGTGAGTCCGGCTCTTTTCATTGGCGGATGTTCGCGGCGGTTTGCGATCGCCATCGGGCCTTTTTCGTGAATATCGGGGCAGGCGTCGCGACCAGTGGGCATGACGGGAGCAAAATCTCGGCTGATCATCCGCCGGCCGTTCTTTGAGAGCGGGTTTCACGAGACGTCTCATAATCCAACAGGCTATACCGAGGGCCGTCGTTCCGATAACCGGTCCGCACCTCAGCAGCATGACGCGATGTTCTATCGGCCATTAACGGATTGATATAGATGCTGCAGCCGATGCCGCGCGGTGCAGTCGTGACGCGCGCCAGAATCCGATAACTGAAGTCATGCGGCTGTTCGGGCGACCCCCACGCCAGCGCTATGTGTCGGAGCCGCTCGAACAGCGAAGGTTGCTGTCGAGCGGGGGGTGGGACATTGCGCTGATCGACAAGACGCTGCCGGCCGAGCACGTGCTCGAGCGCGCGATGGTTGGGGGCGGGCGCGTGATCCTGTATGACGGTCGCCGCGAATCGCCGCACGAGGTTCTGTCGCGCGTGCTCGAATGGGCGGACGACAGCGGGTGCAAGATCCAGTCGGTCTCCTTGCTCTCGCACGCCTCGGCAGGGCGATTTGCGCTGGGGAACGAGTGGATCTCCAAATCATCGGTGGACGAGATCGCGACCGATCTCAAGCGGCTCGGTGACGTCTTTTGTGACGACGGAAGAATCAACGTCTACGGGTGTAATCTCGTAGACCGCCTGGGAGACGGACAGGCGTTGATCAACAAGATCGCGGGGCTCACCCATGTGCCGGTGTTCGCGTCGGACGATCTCACCGGCCGCGGTGGGGATTGGGTCCTGGAGGCGTCGTCGATTTCTTCGTCGGACAAGGGCCTCGCGGGCGGGGGGCGCGCGACCAGCCCGTTCTCAACGAAACTGCTGGCAGAGTGGCCGGGGACACTGTCGTCGGCGGGCGTGACCGTCTCGCCGACTTCGGGTCTGGTCACGACCGAGAACGGCGGGACCGCGACGTTTACCATCAAACTGAACACCAACCCTGGCGGCAGCGCTACAGTCAGCATCGGCCTGTCCTCGAGCAACATCACCGAGGGTACCGTTTCCCCGACAGGCGTTACCTTCAACAACAGCAACTGGAATACGCCGCAGACCGTCACGATCACGGGCGTGAATGATGCTCTGGTCGATGGCAACGTCGCCTACTCGATCATCACGGCGCCTGCCGTTTCCAGCAGCGCCAGTTACAACGGATTGGACCCGGCGGATGTTTCAGTCACCAACATCGACAACGATACTCCGGGGATCACCGTCAACCCGTCGTCCGGTTTGACCACCACCGAGGCGGGCGGGACGGCTTCGTTCACGGTGCAGCTGAACAATCCGCCCAGCGCCAACGTGACGATACCTCTGAGCAGCAGCGACACGAGCGAGGGGACGCTCTCCGTGGCGTCGCTGATGTTTACCTCGGCGAATTGGAACACGCCACAGACGGTGACGATCACCGGCGTTGACGACTTTGAGGACGACGGCGACATCGGCTACAGCATCGTCACCGGCGCTGCGATCAGCAGCGACGCCAACTACAACGGCCTGGACGGGTCGGATGTTTCCGTCACCAACTCGGATAACGATACCGCGGGAATTACCGTCAGCCCGACGTCGGGCCTGGTCACGACCGAAGCGGGCGGCGCTACATCGTTCACGATCGTGCTGAATTCGCAGCCCCTGGCGAACGTCGTCCTGGGACTGTCGTCGAGCAATACTGGCGAGGGGACGATCTCCGCGTCGAGCCTGACCTTCACCCCCGCGAACTGGAACACGCCGCAGACAATCACCATCACGGGCGCCGACGATTTCGTCGCGGACGGCAACGTCGCCTACAGCGTCGTCACGGCTCCCGCGAGCAGCAGCGATGCGCTCTATAACGGCCTGAATCCAAGTGATGTGTCGGTTACGAACAACGACAACGATACGGCAGGCTTCACGGTCAGCCCGACCTCCGGATTGACGACTACCGAAGCGGGCGGCACCGCCAGTTTCTCTGTCGCGCTCACATCGCAGCCGACCGCGAATGTTTCGGTGGGCGTGAGTTCCAGTAACACCGCCGAAGGAACGATCTCGGTGGCCAGCCTGCTGTTCACCGCGGCGAACTGGAACGTCGCGCAGACGGTGACGATTACGGGGGTTGATGATTTCGTTGACGATGGGGATCTGTCCTACTCCGTCGTGACCGCCGCCGCGACCAGCGCCGATCCGAACTACAACGGGCGCAACCCCTCCGATGTCAGCGTCACTAACATCGACAACGACACCGCGGGCATCAACGTCAGCCCCACGTCCGGATTGATCACGACCGAAGCGGGCGGGAGCGCATCGTTCACGGTCGTTCTGACCAGTCAGCCGACCGGCAATGTCACGATCCCTCTGAGCAGCAGCAAGACCGGCGAAGGGAGCATCTCCGCGTCGAGCTTGATCTTCACGACGGCAAACTGGAACACGCCGCAGAGCGTGATGGTGAGCGGTGTCGATGACTTCGTCGACGACGGCGACATCGCCTACACGATCGCGACCGGCGCCGCGACGAGTAGCGACGCCAACTACAGTGGGCGCGACGCTGCCGATGTCTCGGTCACCAACGTCGACGACGACACGGCGGGGATTACCGTCAGCCCGACCTCCGGATTGACCACGACCGAAGCGGGCGGCGCCGCATCGTTTACGGTCGTGCTGAACTCCAAACCGACCGCGAATGTCAGCATCGGAATCTCTTCGAGCAACACGGGCGAAGGAACTGTTTCGACGTCTCTCCTGACGTTCACGGCCGCCAACTGGAACGCGCCGCAGACGGTTACGGTCACGGGCGCGAATGATTTTGTCGACGATGGCAATGTCAGTTATTCGATCGTCACTGCGGCTGCGGCCAGCGCCGATGCGAACTACAACGGCCGCAACGCCGCGGACGTCTCGGCGACGAATACAGACGATGACACGGCTGGCATTACCGTCTCGCCGACGTCCGGGCTGGTCACGACGGAAGCGGGAGGCACGGCGAGCTTTTCGGTCGTGCTGGCCAGTCAGCCGACCGCTGACGTGGTGATCAACCTCAATTCCAGCAACACGGCGGAGGGCACGGTTTCGGCGTCGAGCCTGACTTTCACGCCGGCGACGTGGAATACGCCACAGATGGTCACGATCACGGGCGTAGACGATCACGTGGACGATGGCGACATCGCATTCAGCGTCGTCACCTCTGCCGCCACGAGCGCGGATTCGAATTACAGCGGGATGAATCCCCCGGATGTTTCCGTCACGAACACCGACGACGACACCGCGGGCGTTACCGTCTCGCCAAGCTCCGGACTGACAACCACTGAGGCAGGCGGCACCGCAAGCTTCACGATCGCGTTGAACAGCCAACCCACGGCGAACGTCACGATCGCGCTCAGCAGCAGCAATACGGCGGAAGGAACGATCTCCACTTCCAGCGTCACGTTGACCCCAGCGAACTGGAACACGCCACAAACGGTGACGATTACGGGCGCGGACGATTTGGTCGACGACGGCGACATCGCCTACAGCGTCGTCACCGCCGCCGCTGCGAGCAGTGATTCGAAGTATAGCGGTCTCAACGCCGCCGACGTGTCGGTGACGAATCTCGACAACGACACGGCCGGCATCACCGTCACGCCGGTGTCTGGCCTGGTGACGACCGAAGCAGGCGGCGCCGCGAGCTTCACCGTCGTGCTCGATTCCAAGCCGACGGCGAACGTCGTGATCGGGATCTCATCGAGCAACACGGCCGAGGGAACTGTTTCGGCGGCAAGCCTGACTTTCACCGCCGCGAACTGGAATACGCCGCAGACGATCACCGTCACCGGGGTGGATGATTCGGTCGATGACGGCGACATCGCCTACACGGTCGTCACCGCGGCCGCGGCCAGCGCGGACGCCAGCTATAACGGCATGAATGCGGCGGATGTTGCCGTCACCAATAGTGATGACGACACAGCCGCGATCACCGTCAGCCCAACATCCGGGTTGAGCACCACGGAAGCCGGCGCGACCGCGAGCTTCACGGTGGTGCTCGCCAGCCAGCCCACCGCGAACGTCAGCATTGGCCTGAGCAGCAGCAACACCGCCGAAGGAACTGTCGCGCCCGCGAGCCTCGTCTTCACGCCAGCCAACTGGAATATTGCGCAGACGGTGACGGCCACTGGCGTCGACGATCTGGTGGATGACGGCGATGTCGCCTACACGATCGTCACCGCCGCCGCCACGAGCACTGATCCGAACTACAACGGCCGCAACGCTGCGGATGTCAGTGTGACCAACGTCGACAACGATACGGCCGGCATCATGGTCACTCCGACCTCGGGCCTGGTGACGAGCGAAGCGGGCGGCTCAGAGGATTTTACGATCGCTCTGAACAGCCAGCCCGTCGCGAATGTCACGATCCCATTGACCAGCAGCAACAGCGGCGAAGGTTCGCTGTCGGTCTCCAGCGTGACCTTCACTGCTGCGAATTGGAATACGCCGCAGACCGTGACGGTGACCGGCGTCGATGATTTCATTGATGACGGAGACATGGCTTTCAATGTCGTCACCGGCGCCGCCACCAGCAGCGACGCGAGCTACAGCGGCATGAATGCCGCCGACGTGTCGCTCACCAATACCGACAATGACACCGCCGGCGTCACCGTGACGCCCACCACCGGGCTCGTCACCACCGAAGCCGGCGGGGCTGACAGCTTCAGCGTCGTTCTCAACAGCCAGCCTACGGCGAACGTGCTGATCGATCTGAGTTCCAGCAACACTGGCGAAGGTGTGCCATCGACGAGTCGCCTGACCTTCACCGCCGCAAACTGGAATGTGCCGCAGGTCGTCACCGTCACGGGTGTCGACGATGCGGTCGACGACGACGACATCGCGTACAGCATCGTCACCGCCGCGGCCTCGAGTGCCGACGCGAATTACAATGGGATGGCCGTAGCAGATGTGTCGGCGACGAACGTCGACAACGATACAGCCGGGTTCACGTTTACGCCTGCGTCGGGGCTGACCACCACAGAAGCCGGCGGGACCGCGACCTTCACGATCGTTCTCAACTCACGCCCCACCAGCAGCGTGACACTCGGGTTGAGCAGCTCGGACACCACCGAGGGCGCGATCTCCGCGGCCAGCGTCACGTTCACATCGGCGAACTGGAACGTTGCGCAGACGGTGACGGTGACCGGCGTCGACGATTTCGTCAGCGACGGGAACGTCAGCTTCGATGTCGTCACCGCCGCGGCGACCAGCACCGATTCGAAGTACAGCGCCCTGAACCCGGCCGACGTCTCGGTGACGAACGTCGATAATGACACCGCCGGCATCACCGTCACGCCAACGACCGGCGTAGTCACGACCGAGGCCGGTGGCACGGCTGCCTTCAGCGTCCAGTTGAATACCCAGCCGACCGCGGACGTGGTTATCAACCTGAGCAGCTCGAACGTCGCTGAAGGCACGATTTCGGCGTCGTCGCTGACGTTTACGTCGGCCGATTGGAATACGCCGCAGACCGTGACGATCACGGGTGTCGATGATGATGTTGACGACGGCGACGTCGCATACAGCATCGTCACGTCCAGCGCCGCCAGTGCCGATCCGAACTACAGCGCCATGGCAGTGCCGGACGTGTCGGTCACGAACCAGGACAACGACACCGCGGGGGTGAGCATTACGCCGACGAGCGGCCTGGTGACAACGGAAGCCGGCGGCGCTGCGACGTTCTCGGCCGTGCTGACCTCGCGCCCAACCGCGAACGTCACGTTCTCGCTGGTCTCTTCCAACCTCGCCGAAGGAACACTATCCGCCGCATCGCTGACGTTCACATCGGCCAACTGGAATATCGCGCAGATTCTGACGCTGACCGGACAGGATGATGCGATTGATGACGGGAACGTCGCCTACACGGTCACGACCGGCGCCGTCAGCAGCGCCGATCCGGGCTACAACGGTTTGAATCCGGCGGACGTCAGCGCGACAAACGTCGACGACGATCAGGCTGGAATCACGGTTTCGCCGACATCGGGATTGATCACGACCGAAGCGGGCGCGACTGCGAACTTCACCGTCGTCCTCACCAGCCAGCCGACCGCTAACGTCACGATTCCACTGAGCAGCAGCAATACCGGCGAAGGGTCGGTTTCCGCCTCCAGCCTCGTCTTCACCGCGGCAAACTGGAATACACCGCAGACGGTCACCGTCACCGGCGTGAACGATCTTGTCGACGATGGCGACATCGCGTACTCGATCACAACCGCGGCCGCCACCAGCGCCGATAGCAATTACAACGGCATGAATTCCGCGGATGTGTCGGTGACCAACACCGACAACGACACGGCCGGGATCACGGTGAGCCCGACCTCTGGCCTTTTGACGAGCGAGGCCGGCGCCACCACGAACTTCACAATCGCTCTGAACAGTCAACCCACCGCGAACGTGACCATTCCGCTCAGCAGCAGCAACACGGCCGAAGGAACGCTCTCTGTCTCGACTGTCACCTTCACTGCAGCGAATTGGAACGCGCCGCAGACCGTTACGATCACCGGCGTGGATGATTTCGTCGACGACGGAGACATCGGATACAGCGTCGTCACGGGCGCCGCCACCAGCGGGGATGCGAACTACAGCGGGATGAATGCCGCCGATGCGTCGGCGACGAACGTCGACAACGACACGGCAGGAATTGTCGTGACGCCAACGTCTGGCTTGACCACGACCGAATCCGGCAGCGCCACGAGCTTCAGCATCGTGCTGGCCTCGAAGCCCACGGCGGATGTCACGATCGGCGTGTCATCGAGCAATAGCGCCGAAGGCACCGTTTCCGTCGCGAGCCTCACCTTCACTGCCGCGGACTGGAATGTGCCGCAGAGCCTGACCGTCACGGGTGCCGACGATTCGTTTGACGATGGCGACATCGCTTACACGATCGTCACCGCCGCCGCCACGAGTGGCGACGGCAATTACAACGGGATGAATCCCTCGGATGTGTCGGTCACGAACATCGACAACGACACCGCCGGCATTTCCGTCAGCCCGACATCGGGACTGACGACGACCGAAGCCGGCGCGGCGGCGACATTCGATGTCGTGTTGACGTCCAAGCCAACCGCAAACGTCACCTTCGCGCTCTCCTCGGATCACACCAGCGAAGGCGTGCTTTCGGTCGCGAGCCTGACGTTCACGCCGGCCAACTGGAATGTGACGCAGACGGTGACCGTGACCGGCGTCGACGACCTGATCGACGATGGCGACATCGCCTACAACATCGTCACTGCCGCCGCCACCAGCGCCGATCCGAACTACAGCAGCCTGAACCCTGCGAACGTCGCGCTGACGAACCTTGACGATGACACCGCCGGAATCACGGTTAGTCCAACCTCCGGCCTCACCACCACCGAAGCGGGCGGATCAACGACATTCACCATCGTGCTGAACAGCCAGCCGACGGCGAACGTGACGATTCCGCTCAGCAGCAGCAACAGCGGTGAAGGCACGGCCTCCAGCGCAAACGTGACCTTCACGGCCAGCAACTGGAACGTGGCGCAGACCGTCACGATCACGGGCGTCGACGATCTGATCGACGACGGCGATGTCGGCTATTCGATTGTCACCGGCGCCGCAACCAGCGCCGACCCGAAGTACAGCGGGCTCAACGCCTCCGATGTCAGCGTCACGAACACCGATAACGACACGGCTGACGTCATCGTCAGCCCCACATCCGGGCTGACAACCACCGAAGCGGGCGGCAACGCGAGCTTCACGATCGTTCTCGCCTCGCGCCCGACGGCGAGCGTTACGATCGGTATCGCGTCCAGCAACCTGGCCGAGGGAGTGCCGTCTGCGTCGAGCGTGACGTTCACGTCCGCGAACTGGAACACTCCGCAGACCATCACCGTCACCGGCGTCGACGACGCCGTGGACGACGGTGATGCTGGCTATTCGATCGTCACCGCGGCCGCCACCAGCGGCGATCCGAACTACAGCGGCATGAATCCGTCGGACGTGACCGCGACCAACATCGACAACGACACCGCCGGGATCACGGTCAGCCGAACCTCGGGCCTTGTCACGACCGAAGCCGGCGCGACCGCCAGTTTCTCGATCGTGCTGACCAGCCAGCCGACGGCAGACGTGACGATTCCGCTGAGCAGCAGCAATACGGGTGAAGGCACCCTCTCGGCCGCGAGCGTGACGTTCACCAGTGCGAACTGGAACACGCCGCAGACCGTTACCGTCACCGGCGTCAACGATTCCGTGGATGACGGGAACGTCGCCTACAGCATTGTCACCGGCGCCGCCGTCAGCGCCGACGGAAACTATGGTGGGCTCAACGCCGCAGACGTTTCGCTGACGAACACCGACAACGACACCGCCGGCATTACGGTCAGCCCGACGTCCGGTTTGATCACAACCGAAGCCGGCGGTAGCGCGAGCTTCACGCTCGTCCTCGACAGCGAGCCAACCGCCGACGTGACGATTTCGCTCAGCAGCAGCAACACGGGGGAGGGCAGCGTCTCCACCGGCAGCGTCACATTCACCGCGGGGAATTGGAACACGCCGCAGACGATTACGATCACCGGCGTCGATGATGCCATCGATGACGGCGACATCGCCTACAGCGTCGTCACCGCCAGCGCGACCAGCGCCGACGCGAACTACAACGGCCGCAATGCCGCGGATGTCGCCGTGACCAACGTCGACGACGACACCGCCGGCATCACCATCAGCCCGACCTCGGGCCTGACCACCACCGAAGCGGGCGGGACTGCGACCTTCACTGTCGTGCTGACGAGCAAGCCCACTGCGAACGTGACGATTCCGCTCAGCAGCAGCAATACGGCCGAAGGCACGGTTTCGGCCGCGAGCGTTGTCTTCACGCCGTCGAATTGGAACACGCCGCAGGTCGTCACGATCTCGGGCGTGGATGACCCGGTGGACGATGGCGACATCAACTATTCGGTCGTGACCGCAGCCGCCACGAGCATCGACGCGAACTACACCGGTCGCAACCCGTCCGACGTTTCGGTTCGCAACCTCGACGACGATGTCGCCGGCATCACCGTCACGCCGACCTCGGGTCTGGTGACCACTGAGGCCGGCGGCGCCACAAGCTTCACGATCGCGCTCACCTCGCGCCCGACCGCGAACGTCGTGATTGGTCTCGCTTCGAGCAAGACGACAGAAGGCACGCTCTCGCTATCGAGCCTGACCTTCACGCCCGCCAACTGGAACACACCGCAAACGGTCACCGTCACCGGCGCCGATGACTTGGTCGATGACGGCGACGTCAGTTACTCGATTGTCACCGCCGCCGCCGTCAGCAGCGATGCGGGTTACAGCGGCTTGAACGCGGCCGATGTCAGCATCACCAATACCGATAACGACACGGCCGGTTTCACCGTCACGCCGACGTCCGGCCTCGTGACGACCGAAGCGGGCGGCAATGCCAGCTTCACCGTCGCGCTGACCTCAAAGCCCACCGCCGATGTCACCATCGCTTTGTCGTCCAGCAATCCAGGTGAAGCAACACTGTCCGTCTCAACCCTTGTCTTTACCGCGGCGAACTGGGATATCGCCCAAACCGTTACGCTCACCGGTGTGGACGACGACGTTGCCGACGGGAATGTCGCCTACAGCGTCATTACCACGAGCTCGAGTGGCGACGCGATCTACAACAGCCTCGATCCCGCGGACGTTTCGGCCAGCAATCTCGACGATGACTTCGCCGGCATCACCGTGACGCCGAGCACCGGCCTGACCACGACCGAGGCCGGCGGCACCGCAACCTTTACGATCGTTCTCGACTCTCAACCGAGCGCGGATGTCACCATTCCGATCTCATCGAGCGACACCACCGAAGGCACGGTTTCCACGGCGCTGCTGACCTTCACACCCGCGGACTGGTATCTAACGCAGACGGTGACCGTCCGCGGTGTCGATGACCTCGTCAGCGACGGAGACGTTTCGTTCAGTATCGTCACCGGCGCCGCCGCCAGCGCGGATCCGGCATACAACGGTCTCGCGTCCAGCGACGTCACCGCCACCAACAGTGATGACGACGTGGCCGAGGTGCATGTCACGCCGGTGGCGGGACTCGTCACGACCGAAGCGGGCGGCACGGCCAGCTTCTCGATCGTTCTCACGAGCCAGCCCACTTCGACCGTCACCATCAACCTGAGCAGCTCGAACCCGCAAGAAGGCACGCTTTCGGCCAACAGCGTTACGTTCGATGCCACCGACTGGTCGGTGCCGCACGTCGTGACGATCACCGGGGTGGATGACAACGTTCAGGATGGCGATACGAGCTACACGCTGATCACGGCGCCCGCCGTCAGCGCCGATCCGGTTTACGGCGGAATCAACGGGGCCGACGTGTCGGCAACGAACCTCGACAACGATGTCGCCGGCGTCACGGTTACGCCGGTTTCCGCACTGACCACCAGTGAATCCGGCGGCACCGCGCAGTTCAGCGTCGTGCTCGACGCCCAGCCCAGCGCGAATGTGCGCATCCCCATTTCTTCAAGCCGGCCCGGTGAGGCAGCGCTTGCGATCAGCCGTCTGACATTTACGCCGTCGAATTGGAACGTTCCGCAGATTGTGACCGTCAGCGGCGTCGATGACAGCCGGGTCGATGGCGATCAAACCTTTTCGATCGCTCTGGCGCCGATCATCAGCGCCGATCCCCACTACAACGGAATCAACCCCGCGGACGTCGCGGGGACGAATCTCGACAATGACGTCGCCGGGTTTCTCGTCACGCCGACCACCGGTCTGGTCACGCGCGAGAGCGGCGGGAGCACTTCGTTCACCGTCGTTCTGCAGAGCGAGCCGTCAGCGAACGTGACGCTCGGCGTCAGCAGCTCCAACACCGCCGAGGGAACCGTCTCTGCCTCGAATTTGACGTTCACGCCGGCCAACTGGAACGTGCCGCAGCGCGTGACAGTAACGGGCGTCGATGACGCGCTTCGGGATGGCGACATCGGATATGCCGTCGCGCTGGCGCCGGCTGCCAGTACCGATGGCGACTACAACGGCGTGGATCCCGCCGACGTCGCGCTGACCAACATCGACAACGACACGATCGGCATCGCCGTCGTACCAACAGCGGGGCTGACCACCAGCGAGATCGGCACGTCGATCAGCTTCAGTATCGCGCTGACCAAGCAACCCAGCGGCAGCACGACTGTCTCGATTCAGTCGAGCAACACAGCCGAGGGAATCGCTTCGCGATCGACGTTGAGCTTCACCCCGGACAACTGGGACATTCCGCGCACGATTACCGTCAGCGGCGTGAACGATTTGGTGGACGACGGCGACGTTCACTACGACCTGATCGTCTCCGTTTCCAGCAGCGCGGATGTCGACTACGCCGCGCTGGCGCCGAAGCGCGTCACGCTCACCAACACCGACGACGACACCGCCGGCGTGACCGTCACGCCAGTGACATCGGCCGTCACCACCGAATCCGACGGCGCCGCGAGCTTCGATATCGTGCTGAATAGTCAACCGGTGGCCGATGTCGCACTGGTGCTGAATAGCCGAGATCGAACCGAAGGCAGTCTCGCGCGATCAACCGTGACATTGACGTTCACCCCCGCCAATTGGGACCGGCCGCAGCGCGTGACCGTGCGCGGCCTGGACGATCACATCGTCGATGGCGATGTCCTCTACCGCGTCCTGCTGCGGCCGGGCAACACCAACGCGGATCCCAAGTATGCCAGCATCCGACCACAGTCGATCTACCTGACCAATCTCGATAACGATGCGGCCGGATTCAGCATTACGCCGGTCGGAAAACTGACGACGAGCGAGTCCGGCGATGCAGCGCAGTTTGATGTGGTGCTGAAGAGCCAGCCCACGGACAACGTGGTGCTCTCGCTGGCCAGCACGGATCGCAGCGAAGGGCGCGTCCTTGGCTCGACATTGACTTTTACGCCGGCTGATTGGAACGTCCCGCAGCGCGTGACGGTGCGCGGTGTGGATGATGCCATGGCCGACGGCGACCGTGAGTATCAGATCATCGCCGAGGTTGCTTCGACAACGACTGATCCGGATTATGCCAGCCTGTCGGCGCAGTCGATTCAGCTCACGAACTCCGACAACGACGTCGCGGGCCTCGCGATCGAGAAGGGCGGCGCCCGGGCGCTGATCACCACCGAAGCCGGCGGGGCGGCGCGCTTCACGGTTTCGCTTAGCTCTCAACCGACATCAGATGTGGAGTTGACGGTCACCTCAAGCGACACGACCGAGGGCACCGTCTCGGTCTCAAAGTTGTTCTTCACGCCGACAACCTGGAACGCGCCGCAGACAATCACGCTCCACGGCGTGGACGACGCCACTGATGACGGCGATGCCGCGTACCACGTCACGATCGCCCCGGCTCACTCCGCCGATCCCATCTACGCGGCGCTGGCGCCTGTCCGGATAGACGCCGTCAACACAGACGATGACACCTTCGGCATCGTCGTCGTGCCGTCGGCTCGGACCATGTTGTCCAAACAGCTCGAGGAACAGACCTTCGCCGTGCGTCTCGGCAGCCAGCCGCAGTCCGATGTGCTCGTCGCGCCGACATTGATTGGCCTCGGCGGGACGCTCTCCACTCACGAGATCCGGTTCTCGCCGCAGAACTGGGACCAGCCGCAGTTCGTGACCTTCGTCGTGCCCAAGGGAACGGAGATGGCTGGCTCATCCTTCATCGCAACTGCCACCAGTTCCGATCCTCAATATGACGGCTTTCGATCGGCTGAGCCGCTTAGAGACGGCGGAGCGCATATGACGGTCTCGGTCGTGCCCGCACTATCCCCGATGCAGAAGCTCCCGGATCTTGAGCCGCTCGATCTGGGCGTGATGCCAATAGTTCCTTTCGCGCCGCACGCTGCGGCGACGGCGCCTCCGCAGCTGCCATCTTCGCTGATGAGCGATTCGCTCGTCATCCCCAGCGCTTCCACTGGCACTCCAGACGTGCCCGCGACCGCCGCGCCAGAGCAGCCCCAGAATCCCCCGGCCGCCGAACCGTCCGATCCGGCCGTCAACCCCGAGCCGCCGGTTTCACCGCCGCCGTCCACGCAACCCACGACAAGCCCGGCCGCCGCGAATGTCGAGGCACCCGCCGCGACCGATCAGCCCGTGGTTTCAGTCGTGCAGCACACGCACTCCCCGCGCCGCGAGCCGTCAGCCATCACACCTCGCGTTCATCGCGCTTTCGCCGCCGTCCTGATCGCCCCCGCGATGGTCTTGCTGCCACTGCGCAAATGGATCCACAAGCGCAGCGCCAATGCACGCGCCCAAGCCCGCGAATCCCACAGTCCGACTCGCCCGCTTCGCAAATAGGTCGACCGGATCTTGTTTTCAGAAGTTGAAGTTCAAGCCGTCGCATCCGCATGGGCGCGGCCGCTGGAATTCTGAATCGCCGTTCACGTTCCTTTAGTTCGTCTCAGTTCAATTTCCTCGAACCGGAGCTGTGACGACATCGATTTGCGCATTCGCAAATTGGGACGGGTCTGCCACATATTGAATCAGTCTTTCGACGGAAAGGGGCTTTCTAAAGATGATGATCTTCAATGTCAGCGGCGTCGTTCGATACGGATCATCCAGCGGCACGCCCGACTCGACTGCCATGTTCACAGGATAAAGCAACAGCACGTTCACCGGGCGATCCAGGTAGTCCTCGGTGACGAGGTGCGCATCACGGAAGCGATTGTCCTTCACCCCCAGCACCTTCCCAGCCCGGGCAACGACCTCCAGTCCCGGTCCCGTCGTTGGATGCGCGGGGCTGGACGCGAGGGCGGAATATTTTTCTGCGCTGGCGTCCGCATCCAGAAAGGCGATCGCCAGCGGGCTGGTGCCAACCACCCATGACTGAATGAACGTGCCGATCCCTCGATTGAAATACTGGGCGCCACCGAGCAGCAATACCGGCTCACGAAAGTCCGGCGAACCATCGTACAACTGCTCGAGCAAGCTTTGCGGCACGATGCCATTCATCGGAAAGCAGGGAGGGTCGGTCTCGTGTACGGTTAAGTCAGTACAGTCTTCGACCAACACGCTGTGCCAGTTGGTGAGCCGCTGATGGTCCAGGATGGACACTTGCCGGAGGGTAACCAATCGTCCCCTTTCCGCCGCGTGGAAGACCTCGCCATCTCGCCGCCATTCAAATCGTTGACATCCTGCGCAGAGCAACAGGAACGACATCACGACCAGCATGAATGACAATCGCCGTGCGCCGTACCGCGGTTTGAGTTGATCGATCATCCGGCCCCATTTGGTGAAAGCCCCATCCGGCGATCGCGATTATCCCGCGAGTGGGGGACCGTTGTCCAAACGATTCTGTCACAACTACTCCGCCACCCTCGCCGTTTGCCTCGACTGAGCCTGTCGAAGTCCGCATTCCGGGCATCCCTCCGGCGTGGCGTTGTCGCCGCCGTTGCCGCGCCGAGTAACGTGCCAATCCGTCGACCGGCGCCGGTCTTCGTCCCGCTCGCCCGTCCCGCCAGTGGGCCAGAAGTCGTTGCATCGCCTGCCCGTACGACTGTACCTTACTCCCATCGAACCGGAACGTTATTCCGCGCGACCGGTCAGCTTAATCACTCTAGTTATCCCGCTGGTGCTGCTCACCGAGGAACAACTTCGCGAAGTGGTCGCTGGTCATCCGATCGGCACCGAATGGCCTTCCGGCGGCGGGTCGGAGGCCGACATCGAGAAGCACCTGCGACGCGCGGTCGCGACGCTCGATTCGACTGGCGTCCTGGAGGTCGAAGCTGATTTCGATCACTACGGCAGCGGCTATGCGTCGTACGTGCACGTCTTCTGCGAAAAGACCCGCGGACGCAGCCGGACCCATCGCGATGGCACGGATTGGATCGACGGCATCGCCGTCTACCTCAGTCGCTTAGTTCCGTTCGCTGTGTACGGGAGAGAGGAGCGAACGAAGCATGCGAGGGGCGGGTCGCAGGGATATGTTGCCGCGGAGGATGTTTACTCGTTGCCGGCGGGAGATTGGCAAGAGGAAATCGGTGCGATCCGGCGTATTCTGCAGGACCTGGGCTTCATCCTTCCCGCGCGCGAGCAGTTGATTGAACGACTGCCCTTCGATCTGAAGATTCCGACCATACTGGACGACAAGCACGTGTACGACGCGATCTTCTACTGGGAGGATTGACGGCCACACTCCCAGCGGGATAACCCCGCACTGCTACCTCGCAGACAGCCGCTACTCCGCCACCCTCGCCGTGCCGCATTCCGGACATCTCTCTGGCGTGGCGCGGAGGTCGTAGCCGCAGGTTATGCACAGCGTGCCACGCAATGCGTTGCGGCGAAACAGCACCACCATCCGCCAAATTGCGATCGTCATCCACAAGCCACACCCTGCCAGCAACGCCCACAACGGAACCCGCGCTCTCTGATCCCAGCCGGGATCCCAGCCAAGCGTATCCGGCTGAGAGATCACCGGATGTCCTTCGAAGAAAAAGAGGTAGAGTTGGCCTTGACCGTACATCAGATAATAAGCTTCCGTAAAGGTCGACTGGCGACCGGATTGGACCGTAACGGTCTTCGGCCTTTTGCCGAATGTCACGACGGGATATTTACGCAGGGCGAACGCGACGGCGCAGCAGGCGATGAGGAGCGGAACCAACAATCCCGCCGACCAGATCAACAGTTTCACTTTCTGCTGCCTAGGCATCTGAGCAAGATAACACACTGGCTGACGCGCGCGCTCTAGCCTTCGGTGCGTGACGCCGCCCTCGCCGTTCCGCATTCCGGGCATCGCTCCGGCGGGGCCGGGCGGGAGTGTTGCTGGTGGATTCGGTACTCCACATATTCCCGGCCGTAGATCACCCATTGAGTAATTGCGGCTGCGATTACGAAGAGGGTCCCTACCACCGTAAGGATCCCGAGGGTCGGCGAAGGCCGGCCAAACGCTGTGAAAAAGCACACGGCCAACATCAACAAGGCCACACTCGTCGATAGGATGGCCACATTCATATTTGGACTCTTTCCGGGCGACATGTCGTGTTCCATAAACTTGACCTTCCCCACGTTCGATCGCCGCGGTTCGAGTTGGTCGATCATCCTGCCCTATTTGGTGAAAGCCCCATCCGGCGATCGCGATTATCGCGCGGGCGGGGTTATTCCGCTGGCGTGAACGACTCGCACGTCAACTTTGTCCCCGCTTCGCAGAACCAGATGAGGGCATACTTACGAACTAGCACGGCGCTGCCGTCGGACTGTTCGATTTCGACGAAATCATTAAAGACTCCATGCCCGCCCTTCTCAAGCGCCTTCTCGCCGCGGAAGAAGGCGTTGCGAAAGACGACCGTGCCGCTATCGCGCGAAACCCCTTGCGCGACGTAGATGTCGTAGCGTCTGCCGATATCGACGACGTTGGCATCGGTCACCTCGACACGACCGGGCATAAGGCTCCTTGAGTGTGCGAATTACGTAAATACGGAATTACGTAAGGAAACGCGAGGGTGCATTACATGCTCCGGAATCCGTGGAGACCCCAGAGCCGAATCACGAAGTAACCGACAAGGATCATGCCAACCAGAACACAGATGGCCGCGATCACGGTGTCTGCTTCCCATCGTGGTCGCATCTCGGGACTCCTTCCTCGCGTCCGCTGCATGCGTCCCACTAAAGTACCACGGTGTTTCACGCCGTGCATTCAATCAGCGAGCATCCGCCGCGGTTCGAGTTGGTCGATCATCCGGCCCTATTTGGTGAAAGCCCCATCCGGTCGGACGATTATGCGGCGAGGGCGGGGAGTTGTCTAAATGTTTTGGTTGCGACTGCTCTCCTCTTAGATGCGCGGCCGGAATCTTCGATTTTTCCGCGGAAATATGGGGGTGGCGGCGGTAGGATGCGAGGCGCGGGGGGGCGCGGCGCGTCATGGCGCGATGCCGCCCGCCGCTTCGCTCTGGGACGGCCTTGAAGGCGCTGGCACGCCATCGCGGTCATTCGCGGAAAGGAGCGAACCGGGTGGAATGAGCGGTTGACGCAGGTTGTCAAAAGTTGACGAAAGTTAACCTTTGTTCACCTGTGTGCGAGAAATTCAAAACGAAGCCACGGCGTGATTCCATCGGCGGGTAGACTTTAGTCCACCTGTTTTGGCGCGGTGGAAGACAGGCGGACTGAAGTCCGCCCGCCGAAGGAAGCGGTCATCATTCCCTTACGGCCATTGACCGTGGTTGACCGCCATTTACCGCTGTTTGACCAAAAGCGCGGGAATTCAAAACGAAGCCAACCGGAGGTCAGACGGTCAGAGGTCAGAGATCGGCCCACGAATCGCACGAATCCTCACGAATCCATTTTTCATTCGTGTGCATTCGTGAGATTCGTGGGCGATTGGCCCGCTATTTGTCTTTTCGGCGCGGTTTGGCGGAGACGGTAAGCTGGACGGGCTTGCGGACTTTGAAGACGGCTTCGGCGGCTTTGGTGGCGGCGGCGGCGTTGATGCCCAGGTCGCCGAGGGGAATGCTTCCCTCGCGCTGCTTGAGAAGGTCCGCCAGCGAACAATCGCGGAGGGTTTGCTCGACGGTCGCCATGGCGTCGTCGAGTTTTCTGTGCAGCGGGCAGAGCGTCGTGCCGTGCGACGGAAGATTGAGCGGACAGTTCCGGATTCGCGGCAGGGGGTTTACGGCGTTGATGACGTCGTACAGCGTGATCGATGCCGGATCGCGCGCGAGAACCGATCCGCCGTGAAGCCCGCGTTGGGCTTTAATGAGCCGTGCGCGGCCGAGGTTCTGCAAGATCTTCGCGAGGTAACCTTCCGGCACCTGTGTCGCCGCCGCGATCTGGCGGGTCGTCGCGTTCGCCCCCTCCAACGCGCCGAGAAAGACGACGACGCGCAGCGCATATTCGGCGGTTTGAGAAATCATCGGTCGCTCCGAACGGACATCGATATCCAGTTCTCTTGTAATCGATGCGAGCGACGGCGTCTATTGCGCATGATTCAGCGCCGAAAGCAGATCGGTCAGGTTCACGCCGTGCAAACTCGCCGCCTGCCGGATCGTGACGGCGCGTGCAAGCGTCCGCCGAAGCACCGGGTTCTTCAGCTGGCTGAAACCAAAATCCGCGAAGGTTTCAAGCGTCTGCGGAAACGATG
The DNA here is from genome assembly GCA_025924315.1 of Phycisphaerae bacterium. GTDB lineage: Bacteria > Planctomycetota > Phycisphaerae > Tepidisphaerales > Tepidisphaeraceae > JAICIO01. The sequence continues at coordinate 21,597 of JAICIO010000006.1, read as the reverse complement.
CGACGACTTCGCCGACGATGTCGTCGCCCCTGATCGGCGCAGGGCGTGCGGCGGAAAACTCGATTGGTTCGCTCGCGCGTTTCAGCATGAGGCGCGCCAGTCCCGCGCCCCAGACGGCAAGGCCGATGACTTCAAACACCCCGCTGATTCCGACGAGGTGAAACGCGCTCGGATAAAAATCGGTCAGCGCCTGCAGCGTCACGCGCAGGAAACAACCGAGATTCACGAGTGCGAACGGAAACCACAGCGATGAGAGATTGCGCGTGGATACGCCATTCAGCGTCGGCACAACTTTCGCCGCCATTCCCATGATCATCAGCGATGCAAATCCGACGGTAATCGCGTGACGAATCGCGCCGTAATACGCGTGACTGAAGGGAATGTGGCTGAGCGCCTGGTGCACCGGAAGCATCAGGAGCATGACCAGCGAGATCGCGAGCCACGCGTAGGCGGCTCGAACGAATTTTGTGCTGCGATCGACGATGGGCGTTGCCCGCCATAGCCTGAAAGGCGCGGCGATCATCCAGGCGCCGAGGGCGAGCATCAGCCAGGGGATCATAAGCAGCGCCGCGATCGCGTGGTTCTGCGTGAGGCGATACGTGATGAAGATGGCGATTTCAGAGGCGACGGCGATCGTGAGAACCGCCAGCGCACGCCACGCGCGTCGCGTGTTGACCGGTGCGACACCGAACAGCGGAGGCAGCATTCGGATCGACACGCCGAAGATCACGAACATCAGCAGCCCGTGAATCTGCATATCGCGCAGCGGGGCCTGCCACGTCGCGATCTGCGCGATGAGCGCTTCGCGCGTCGTCGCGACCATCGTGCGATAGGTGTGCCACTGGTCGAAGACGGTCATCGCACAGAGCCAGAAGAGGGCCATCAGGATGAAGCCGATATATGGTTCCAGCCGCGCGGCGCTTCGCTGAAAGGTGAGAAACATCTGCGCCGCGAAGATTGCCACGGCGAGAATCTGCGCGCATCCACCTGCGAGTGTGACAGGCACCGCCCAGCTTCCACTGCCGATCATGCCGATGCTGCGCAGCAGGACGCCCGCGAGCATCAGCGCAAACGATGCGATCGAAGAACGCGGCGAGAAAAGCTCCGTCTGCCACATGCGCGGAAAGGCCTGGTACGCGAAGCCCATGATGAACAGTCCGCACCAGCCGTAGACTTGCGCCTGCCCGTGCGCGTTGACGTGCTGTAAGGAAACGCCGGTGAATTTTCCCTGGAAGCCGATCTGCCAGAGGATAATCGCGCCCCAACTCGCCCCCGCGGTCAGCACGGTCGCGATCGCGGCGAGAAAGAACGGACGATAGATCGCATCCTGCAGCTTTGGCTCGATCGCCGTCGATCCCTCTGCGCGTTTGCTTCGAATCACCTCGCGAAGATCTTCGAGCAGCAGATCGACATCGACGCCGTGCGTCCGCGCGAAGAAACCGAGCGACTCGACCGGCCCGAAACGTCCGCCACAACCGCGCAGGCCGAAGCGGTCGAGAACCGGTCGCGCCTGCGGATGATGCGCAAGCAGATCCGGAATGAGCGCGTCTTCATTTAATGTGAAGTGGGCGGATCGATGCACGACGGGTAGGGCAACCATGACTTTTCCCTTTCGAATTTGGCTCATGTGGACTAATCGAGAAAACCGGCCGGTACTTCCGCGACGCGGGATGGGGTGGTACCGCGCTGCGCCTTCTCCGGCGGGCACTGCGCGATTTGCGTGCAGGTGTTGAGCGCCGCCATCGCATTCGATTCGGCCATCACCTGCGCGATCGTCGTGCTCTTGAGCAGTTCTTCGACCGTCGCGGCCGCGGCATCGAGCCGGCGATGCAGCGGACAGAGTTGGATGTCGTGCTGTGGATTGCCGGCGGGGCAGGTGGTGATCCGCCGCGAGCATTCGACGGCGCGAACGATGTCGAGCAGCGTGAGCTTCTCTGGCGCGATCGCGAGCGAGAACCCGCCGTTGAGCCCGCGCTGCGATGCAACGATTCGCGCACGGCCCAGGACTTGGAGCAGCTTCGCGAGATACCCCGCCGGGATGTTGGACCGTTCGGCGATCTGCTGCGTCGTGAGAGCGTTTCCACGAGGCTCGCTCGCCAGGCACAGGACCGCCCGCAATGAATATTCTGCCGATTGAGAAACCATGATGATCTCCAGCTAGTGCGCTACCGCAGCGGGCGCAACGGTTTCGGCCGCGGGTTCTTTCTTTCGGCCCGTCACGCGCTCAACGACAATCTTCTTAAGTGGCAATTGATCGAGTGGGGTGGATCGACCGTGCCCGGGCCGGTATCCGCCGCGCAGTCGGTTGTATTTCTCGTCATTGCGCCGCTTGACGCGCGCTTTCTCCGCGAGGTCTTCAACCACAACGAGCCGGCCTTCGATGAGGACGGATGCGTATTCGCTCAACGTGTCGGTGATGTGATCGACTTCAAAACAAACGCGATCGTTCTCGCGGAGAATGTCGCCTTTGCGGCCGCTCATTCCGACGCGCAGAAACAGGCAGCCGTCCATCCAGCAGAAGGGGAATGGCAGGCTGTAAGGCCGACCATCCTGCCCGGCCATGCACAGCCGTCCGATACGCTGTTCGCCCAGGAACCCATCGATCTCGGCAGCGGTCATTTCGATCATGCGCTCAATAATACGATTTATGGACCTTGATATCCATTTTATTCTCGCTATGATTATTCCTTGTCGTCCGGAGGGGGCGTTTTTTGAGGAGTCTTCAAAGGAGCTAAGTCATGAGCAGCACATGGATTGAATCAACGGTGGGGCAGCTGGTCGTCGAGCGGCCGTCACGCGCACGAATCTTCGAAAAGCTCGGTATCGACTACTGCTGCGGCGGAAAAAAGCCGCTGTTCCAGGCGATTAGCGAAAAGGGGCTCGACCTCCAGCGCGTTGTCGCGGAGCTTGAACAGGAAGTGGTCGGCCAGCAGTCCGAGCCGCACGGGCGCGACTGGTCGACCGCATCGCTCACCGATCTGTGCGATCACATCGAAACCACATATCACCGGCCCTTAAAGGAAGAGCTTCCGCGGATCGAATTTCTCACGCATAAGGTCGCGGCGCGACACGGCGATGGGCATCCCGAGCTCATCGAGATCCACCGCATTTTCGTCGCGCTGCAGGAAGAGCTGACCTCGCACATGATGAAGGAGGAGCGCGTGCTGTTTCCGATCTGTCGGCAGCTCGACAAGGCCGAGAAGCTTCCGCCGACGCATTGCGGAAGTATCGCCAACCCGATCGGACAGATGGTTCACGAACACGACGATGCCGGCTTATCGCTCGCGCGCATCAACGAGCTGACAAACAACTACACCCCGCCGGCGGATGCGTGCAATACGTATCGCGCGACGTTCGATGCGCTGCGTCAACTCGAACGGGACATGCACCAGCACGTGCACAAGGAAAACCACATCCTGTTCCGCAAGGCGGAGCGACTGGAGAAGTTGCTTAGCCGCAATCCGTAGCACGGGCTACCAGCGACGTAGGGTGTGCTTCAGCACACCATCTGCTGCGGGACAAGACGGTGTGCTGAAGCACACCCTACGGGTGCGGAGGAGCATTCCATGGTCGCGAGCGCCTACAGCCGCAGCGATTTCGATCACACCCCGATGATCGTCTTTTACGAGATGACACGGGCGTGTGACCTGGCGTGCGTGCATTGCCGCGCCGATGCGCAGCACGCCTGTCATCCGCAGGAACTGTCGCCGGCGCAGGCGCTCCAGCTTGTGCACGAGCTGCTGCGCTTTCCGAAACCGCCACTGCTGGTGCTGACCGGCGGCGATCCGCTCAAGCGCGCGGATGTCTTCGATCTGGTCGAATATGCGGTCGCACAGAACCTTTCGGTGGCGATGACGCCTTCCGCCACGCCGCTTGTCACGCGCGAAGCGATCGAGCGGCTTCACAACTCGGGCCTTCATCGCCTGGCCGTGAGTCTCGATGGCGCTCGTGCCGAAACGCACGACGCCTTCCGAAAAGTCGTCGGGAGTTATCAGCGAACGCTTGAGATCATTGCCGACGCGCACGACATCGGACTGCCGATGCAGATCAACACGACGATCGGCCGGCACAATCTTCACGAGCCCGACGAAATGCTCGATCTCGTAACCAAGCTCGGCGCGATCCTGTGGTCGGTCTTCTTCGTCGTACCCACTGGCCGGGCGACGGCATCGCTGCGTCTTTCTGCTGAAGAATGCGAAAACGTTTTCAAGCGCCTGTGGCAACGCACTCAGTCGCATTCGATCCCGATCAAGACGACCGAAGCGCCGCACTACCGTCGGTTCATCCTGCAACAGCCGCGCCATGCTGAGACAGCGCCAAAGCGAAAGATGCCGCCGGGGCAGATCGGCACGAACGACGGGAAGGGGATTTTGTTCGTCGGTCACACCGGCGAGATCTATCCCAGCGGTTTTCTGCCGATCGAATGCGGAAGATTTCCCGCCGACTCGATCGCCAAGGTCTATCAGGACCACGAACTCTTCCGCGAATTGAGGGACGGCGATCGCCTGCACGGCAAATGCGGCGCGTGCGAATTTCGCAACCTCTGCGGCGGAAGTCGCGCGCGGTCGTACGCGCTCACCGGCGATCCGCTCGCGTCCGAGCCGGACTGTATCTACGTGCCCGACGGGTACGTCCAGGAGAACGATCATGCTGAGCATCACCAATCTGTTATGCGATCATCGCGCGGGCAACGAGGCGTTGCGCTACGGACATACCCAGAGTAGCGCGCGCGACGCGACCGCTCTCACTCCGCGGCCGGTCGTCGTGTGGGCCGTGACAAAGGCGTGCAACCTGCGCTGCGTGCATTGTTATGCGTCGGCAGACGCCAACCCTGCGCCCGGCGAACTCACCAAGTCGGAAGGGCACGCGCTGCTTGAAGATCTGAAACGGTTCAAAGTTCCCGCGGTTCTGTTCAGCGGTGGCGAGCCGCTGCATCGTGCCGATACGCTCGAGCTGATTGAATACGCGCAGCAACTTGGGCTTTCGTGCACGCTCTCGACCAACGGTTTGCTGATCGACGACGCCGTCGCCGATCGGTTGGCCGACATCGGTCTCAAATACGCCGGCATCAGCCTCGACGGCTCCGAAGCGCAGCACGACAAGCTGCGCGGAATGAAAGGCGCCTTCCGCGGGTCGATCGCTGCCATCGATCGCTGCCGCGAGCGCGGGATCAAAGTCGGCGTGCGCTTCACTGTGCACGCGCTCAACCGCTTCGACCTCGATGAAATCTTCGACATCTGTCTCGCGCACGACGTGCAGCGGCTGTGCGTTTATCACCTCGCCTATGCCGGGCGTGGCGGAAGGATGCAGAAGGTCGATCTGACCGCGGAGCAGACGCGCCACGTCGTCAACCACATCTTCGCGCGATCGGAGCTGGAACATGCACACGGCTCGAAGCTCGAAGTGCTGACCGTCGGCAATCACACCGACGCGGCGTATTTGCTGCTCATGCTCGAGAAGACGGACCCGCGGCGTGCGAACGATCTGCGTCGCCGCCTGCAAGGCACCGGCGGAAACCGCAGCGGCTGCAACATCGCGTCGATCGATCCCGTCGGCAACGTTCACTATGACCAGTTCAGCTGGCACTACAACTGCGGCAACATCCGACAGCAACCGTTCAGCCAGATCTGGTCGGAGGCAACCGATCAACGACTTGCGATCTTGCGCGATCGCAAATCGCACTTGCCCGACCGATGCCAATCGTGCCGCTTTCTCGACGTTTGCAACGGAAACCTGCGCACGCGCGCTGAAGCTGCCACCGGAAACTGGCTGGGTGAGGATCCGTCGTGCTATTTGACCGACGCGGAACGCGTGTGCGAATGAAACACGATGCGGCTCAGAATCGATCTCACAGGGCTTTTCCCCGTTGCGATGCGTCCGCATCAAGAGCTAACTTCACCTCGGCTTCAGCTATGCGCTGATGGCTCGAAGTTGCCGCGCAGCTCAACACGGAGGTCAACGAATCATGGACCAACAATCCGCCGGATCGGACCGGTCGCGTACGCATCCCGAAGAGCGCTTCGCGCCCGCCGCGCAAGTGTTTGATCTCGAACAGGCGGCGCGCGAACTTGCGAGCGAAGCCAACACCAACGTGCACGGCCATCGTCAAAAGACGTTGTACCGTCATGGCACCACAACGCTGGCGCTGTTTCGCTTCGAGGCCGGCGCGCGCATGCGCGAACATCGCGCCGCGGGGACGGTGTTCATTCAGGTGCTGAAAGGGCGGCTGACCGTGCAGGCGGACGATCAGCGACATGATCTCACAGCGGGTAACGTGCTCGTGCTTTCGCCGAACTTGCCACACGACGTCTATGCCGAAGAGGCGAGCCAGATGTTGCTCACAGTTTCGCTCGAGGGGCAGAGTTGAGAGGTGTTGTATGCCGGTCAAACTGGGCGTGAGAGCCGACCATAGCTTCGATCAGCCGCTCGGATTGCTCAGCGATTGTCATCGCCGAATCGAGAATTTTCTGGAGATGCTCATCCGCGTGCTCGATCAATCGAACAACGGAAGTACACCGCTCTCCGATGAGCAGCGCCGCGCGCTCGAAGCGGCGCTGAAATATTTCGCGGTGGCGGCGCCCCGTCACACGCAGGACGAGGAGCAGTCGCTCTTTCCGCGGATGCGCGCGAGCAACGATGCATCAGCAGCGCAAGCGTTCGAGCGCCTCGATGCACTCGAACATGATCATCGCGAAGCCGATGCCGCCCACGCCGCCGTCGATCGCATCGGCCGCCAATGGCTCGACGCCGCAGTCCTCGCCCCGGCGCAATCCCAGGAAATCCGCGATCTCCTCCACCAACTCCGCGATCTCTACGCCCGCCACATCGAAGTGGAAGACAAAGAACTCTTCCCCCTGGCCGCAAGATTGCTCGACGAAAAACAACTGCAGCAAGTCGGGTCCGAAATGGCCGAGCGCCGCGGGCTGAACCATCCGCGCTAAAGCACCAAGGACCAGGTCGTTGCCGCGCCCGGTAGGTCCGGCTCCGCCCGGACGCGTTCACTTGATCCTGCCGATGTTGTGGGCACACAATCCGACGATCAGCAAACCGATGCAGACAATGACCGCCAACACGCCGAGAATCCAAACTAATGGTTTCACTTCGAATCCCTCGCAGCTGAACGCTACGCGCGGTATTCCCTCGGCATCCGCTTCAACAGCGCCGCGGCTAACGCTTCTCGACCGCGCTGCCGCGGCTTCTTCGGCTTTACTCCGCACTCCGGACAGCACTCAGGCGTGGCGCGAAGATCGTAGCCGCAATGGAAACACTTGCCGGGAATCCGGCGGCGCTTCTTCACGCCAATCGCCCACCGAAGTGCGAGCAGCACGATCGCGATGAACCAGCTCGGCAAGATGCCGGCCGATAGGAAGTTATTTCTCGCCACGATTCCTCGCGTGAACCGAAAGCGAAAACCAGTCGCAAGAGGATTGGGCGCGTAGGCCGAAAATTCCCAGTGAAACCCGGGCTGATCAGATGGATTCCAAATGTAGAACCACACCTCGCCTCGCTCGAACGAGAGTGCCAACCCCGGCGTGTGCTTTGTCGTCCCGCTAAAGCCGAGCGCCCCGCGATAGCTGCACACCGAAACCGCGACGACAATCGCGAACGACAGCATCAGGAGGCAAGACAAAACCCACCCTGTTCGTCGCATTCGTCCGACCTCGGCTGAAAACACTGGAAATAACTGAGATCCAACGAATGACGCAACGGGGGAACTGACCAAGCTACTCCGCCGCCCTTGCCGTTCGACTCGACTGCCTTCGGCTCTGAGGCTCGATTCGACTGAGCTCATCGAAGTCAGGCTCGAAGAGAACTTGTCGAAGTCCGCATTCCGGGCATCGCTCCGGCGTGGCGCGGAGATCGTAGCCGCAGTTTTCGCAGCGGCGGTCATCCCGGAGAAGGTTGTCGCGGATGACCCGAGCGACATGCACGAGATATGCGATCGTGAAGATCACCGCGATCGACTGCTTGCGGGGGGAGCAGCATGGTGATAGAAGGCAGGCGTGCGTCTCGCCGATTTCATCCTGAACAATCTGGAGGCGATTCTGGCGGAGTGGGAGACGTTCGCTGCGACGTTGCTTCCGGCGGCTGAGGGGTTGAATTCGCTCGCCTTGCGCGATCACGCGCAGCAGATCCTGCAGGCCGTCGCCAAAGACCTCAGCACATCCCAGACGCCCGCGGCGCAGTCCGAAAAATCGAAGGGTCGCGCGCCAATCATGAAAGGCGCGCCCGAGACCGCGGCGCAGACGCACGCTGTCCTGCGGGCGCGAAGCGCATTCGACATCAATCAACTCGTCGCCGAGTACCGCGCCCTTCGCGCCAGCGTGTTGCGCCTGTGGATCGACTCCAGCCCGCTTGAGAAGGCGGACATCGAAGACACCATCCGCTTCAACGAAGCGATCGATCAGGCCGTCGCCGAATCGGTCGGGCACTTCCATCGCACCGTCGAGCAGTATCGCAACCTGCTGCTCGGCATGCTCGGGCACGACATGCGCAATCCGCTGAGCGTGATCGTGATGACCGCCAAGTGCCTCGCGGCGCTGCACGCGGGCGACGCGGTTTCAGAGGCTGCCGACCTCCTCATGCGCAGCGGGAAATCGATGCAGGCGCTGCTCGAAGATCTCACCGACTTCAACCGCACGAACCTCGGGCTCGGCCTGAAGGTCGTTCCATCTGAGGTCGATCTTGCGAAGGCCGCCGACGAGGAGCTTGAACAGCTGCGCGCGGCGCACCCGCGCCGGCAGATCGAATTTGTCTCCACCGGAAACACCCACGGGCGATGGGACGGGCCGCGCGTGCAGCAAATCCTCCGAAACCTCGTCTCCAATGCAATCCAATATGGGTCGCCCGACATGCCCGTTCGCGTAACCCTTCGCGGCGAAGGCCCCGAGGCTTGCCTCGAAGTGACCAACGCCGGTCACATCGAGCCATCGGAGGTCGCACGGCTCTTTGACCCGCTCCGAAGAGGCGGTGCCGAACGATCGAGCCGCGAAGCGCGGGAGGGGTTGGGACTGGGACTATTCATCGTGCGCGAGATTGCCAAGGCGCACGGCGGTGACATTGAGGCGCATTGCGAGGAAGAACAGACGACGTTCGTCGTGCACCTGCCGCGCGAGAACGCCACCGTCGCGCCGTCCCCGAACGCGGACTAAGAGACAACGTTTCGACTCAACTCGCTCGCCGGATTCGTTCGTTGTACTTCCGCATCGACCGCAGGTCCGGCTTGTCGCATTCGGGGATGTTCGCGAGCAACCCACCCGGACGCGGGGCGCGGCGCCAGGCGTAGCCGTGGCATTTCGGGCAACGCTGGCTCATCGAGAGTTGATCTTCCGGTTCAAATCCGCACTGCGCGCATTCGAGAAACGTCGTGAGCGGCGGCAGGGTGAAAGGACGCGTGGGGCGTTCGTACGGGTGGAAGGGTTGTGCGATCATGTGATCTCCTTCTCGACGAGCGGATCGTCACGCATCGCTGCGCGTCGGGGTATCAGATCAAGTCGCTGCGGCAGCATCGGGAGAAAACCTGAGTCGCGTCGGGCGAATTCGTAAGGAGGCTGACAGTCTCATGATGACCTGCCGGTTAGACGGTATTTAACCCCGCGGCGGTGAATTGGGAGATGACGCGGTTGACGAGCGCGATGGTTGGCGGCGGGGTGTTCTCGAGCGCGTAATCGAGGCCGAGCGCGTGCCATTTGTATCGACCCATCTGGTGGAAGGGGAGGACGTCGATGCGCTCAACGTTGCCGAGGCTGGCCGCGAATTTCGCGATCTCGTCCGCGATGACGGGATCTTCCGTGACGCCGGGAATGACGACGTGGCGAAGCCACATCGGAACACCGAGCGCGGCGCAGCGTTTGGCGAACTCGATCGTCGGGCCCATTTCTTTTCCGGTAAGCGCGAGGTGCCGCTCGTCGCCCCAGGTTTTGATGTCGGTGATGACGAGATCGATGTTTCTGAGTTCCGCGTCGCTCAGGCGCGTGTGGAACATCCCGTTGCTGTTGAGGCAAGTGTGAACGCCCATGTTCTTCGCGCCGGCGAGCAACCGCGCGACGAAGCGATCCTGCAGCAGCGGCTCACCACCGCTGATGGTCAGGCCGCCTTGCATGACCTTCAGGCCGTGGCGGTATTTGCCGAGTTCTTCGATCGCTTTCTCGATCGGCACGGGCATGCCGTTGGCCAGGCTCCACGTGTCGGGATTGTGGCAGAACTGGCATCGCCAGTGACAACCGGCCGTCCATGCGACGACGCGAATCCCCGGGCCATCGACGGCGGACCCAGTTGTGAACGAATGCAGGAAGCCGATGTCGCCAGTCTCGAGCGAGTGCTTGATGACGTTTTCGGAAACGTTCTTGCTGAGGTTCGTGCGCAGCTCGTACGGGCTCTTCGCTTCCAGCGGAACGTTCTGCGGCTCGGATGATGGCGGCGCGTTGTCGATCGTCATGATCAAGCTCCGTGGAAGGTGCGGTTGATCACATCCATCTGCTGCGCGCGCGTCAGGCGGACGAAGTTGACCGCGTATCCCGAGACGCGGATCGTGAGGCTCGGATATTTCTCCGGATGCTCCATCGCGTCAATGAGCGTCTCGCGGTTGAGGACGTTTACGTTCATGTGGTAACCGGTGACGCCGAAGAACGCGTCGAGAATGCTGCGGAGGTTCTTGATGCGATCGGCTTCGACGCGGCCGAGCCCTTCGGGCACGAGCGAGGCGGTGAGCGAGATGCCGTCGGCGGCGTCACGATAGGGAATCTTCGCGACCGAAGCGGCCGCCGCGTGGATGCCGTGACTGTCGCGGCCGTGCATCGGATTGGCGCCCGGCGCGAAGGGCTCGCCTTTTCGCCGACCGTCGGGCGTGTTGCCGGTGCTCTTGCCGTACACGACGTTCGACGTGATCGTCAGAATCGACTGCGTGTGGATCGCGTTACGATAGGTCGGATATTTCCGGAGCTTCGTCATAAACGTGCTGACGAGCCACGCCGCAAGATGATCGACGCGGTTGTCGTGGTTGCCGAACTTCGGGAATTCGCCTTCGGTCTGGTAATCGACGACCAGTCCCGTCTCATCGCGAACGACTTTCACCTTCGCATAACGAATGGCAGATAAGCTATCCGCGACGACCGACAGGCCGGCCATGCCGAACGCCATCGTGCGCAGCGGGTTGTAATCGTGCAGCGCCATCTCGATGCGCTCGTAGGCATACTTGTCGTGCATGTAGTGAATGACGTTCATCGCATTCACATACACGTTCGCGAGCCATTCCATCATGTCTTCGAAGCGCTCAAGGATGTCGTCGAAGTTGAGATATTCGCCTTCGACCGGTGCGCTCTTCGGGCCAACTTGCTTGCCGGTGATCTCGTCGCGTCCGCCGTTGATCGCGTAGAGCAGGCACTTGGCGAGGTTCGCCCGCGCGCCGAAGAATTGCATTTGCTTTCCGACGAGCATCGGCGAAACGCAGCAGGCGATCGCGCCGTCGTCGCCCCAGGCGCTGCGCATAATCTCGTCGCTTTCAAACTGGATCGAGCTCGTGTCGATCGCGACTTTCGCCGCGAACGAGCGGAAGCCCTCCGGCAATCGCGGCGAATACCAGATCGTGAGGTTGGGCTCCGGCGCGGGGCCGAGGTTGTATAGCGTCTGCAGGAAACGGAAGCTCGAACGCGTGACGAGCGGACGGCCATCGTCCCCCATCCCGGCGATTGATTCGGTCACCCATGTCGGATCGCCGGCGAAGAGCTCGTCGTATTCGGGCGTGCGCAGGAAGCGAACGATGCGCAGCTTGATGACGAAGTCGTCGACGATCTCCTGCGCCTGCTCTTCGGTGAGCGTGCCCGCGGCGAGATCGCGCTGGAAGTAGATGTCGAGGAAGGTCGAGGTGCGACCGAGCGACATGGCGGCGCCGTTCTGCTCCTTCACCGCCGCCAGGTAGCCGAAATAAAGCCACTGCACGGCCTCTTTCGCGGTGCGCGCCGGTCCGGAGATGTCGAAGCCGTAATTCGCCGCCATCTGTTGCAATTCCTGCAGCGCGCGAGCCTGCTCGGAAAGCTCCTCGCGATCGCGGATGATCTCGTCGGTGCTCATCGCCGAGTCGAGACTGGTCTTCTCCGCCTGCTTCTTCTCGAGCAGCTTCGCCACGCCATAGAGCGCAACGCGACGATAGTCGCCGATGATTCGCCCGCGCCCGTATGCGTCGGGAAGACCGGTGAGGATGTGCGAGCTGCGGCATTTGCGGATGTCGGCGGTGTATGCGTCGAACACCGCGTCGTTGTGCGTCTTGCGATACTTCGAGAACGCTTCGACGACGTGCGGATCCGGCTCGTAGCCGTAGGTCTTGAGCGCGCCGACGATCATGCGAAATCCGCCGTTGGGCATGATCGCGCGCTTCAGCGGCGCTTCGGTCTGCAGGCCGACGATCACTTCGTTGTCTTTATCGATGTAGCCCGGCGCGTGCGCGGTGATCGAACTGGGAATCTGCGAAACGTCGAGCACGCCTTTCTTGCGTTCCTCGACAAACAGATCCGTCAGCTTCTTCCAGAGCTTCGTCGTGCGCTCGGTGGCCGGCGCGAGGAATGAGCCGTCGCCTTCGTACGGATGATAATTCTGCTGAATGAAATCGCGGACGTTGATGTCCTTCTGCCAAATGCCGGGGCTGAACTTGTTCCAGGCATCCGATTGCGCGTCGCGTTTTGGTTCGGCCATTGTTGTCATCGCGATACTCCTATTACTTGAGTCCAAGAAGGTTGGCGGTGTGTCGGGCGATCATCAGCTCTTCGTTTGTGGGAATCACCCAGAGAGAAACTTTGCTGTCAGGCGTGCTGATGCGCGGGCCTTTGGCGGCATTGGCTTTCTCGTCCATCGAGCAGCCGAGCCACTTCGACGCCTCGCAGATGCGCCGGCGAATCTCCGGTGAGTTCTCCCCAATGCCCGCGGTGAACACGATCGCATCGACGCCACCGAGCGAAGCGGTGAGCGCGCCGATCTGTTTCGCCGCCTGGTAGATGAAGTAATCAATCGCGAGCGTTGCGTTCGGATCTTCCTTGCCAAGGAGATCGCGCATGTCGTTGCTGATGCCGGAGATTCCGATGAGGCCCGACTTCTTGTAGAGAATTGTCTCGACTTCCTTGGGCGTCATCTTGAGGCCCTGGAAAAGATGCAGCACGACGCCGGGATCGAGCGAACCCGGCCGCGTGCCCATGCACAGGCCGTCGAGCGCCGTGAAACCGAGCGTGTGATCGATGCTCTTGCCGTTTTTCAGCGCGCACATGCTCGCGCCGCTGCCGAGATGCGCGATGATCACGCGGCCATTGGCGATCTCAGGCGCGAGCTCCGGCAGCACAGATGCAATGTATTCGTAGGAGATGCCGTGAAAGCCATAGCGCTGCACGCCACCCTTGCGAATGTCGGCGGGCAACGGAACCAGTTCCGACACCGCCGGCGCGCCGCGGTGGAAGCTCGTGTCAAAGCAGCAGACCTGCGGGCAATCCGGCAGCCGCTCCGTCGCCGCTTCAATCGCCGCGAGGTTGTACGGTTGATGCAGCGGGGCCAGCGGGATCAGCGCCTGCAACTCCGCGAAGACGCCTTTGTCGAGAATCACCGGCCCAGTGAATTTCGCTCCACCGTGCACAACGCGATGGCCCACGCCGACGACGCGCGATCCGCCGTAGTGCGACTTCAACCACGCCGCCAGCGCGTTCACCGCGCCGCGACCATCACCCACCGGCACATCCTGATCCGCCATCTTCTCGCCATGCTCGCCTTTCACCACGAGCCGCGGAGACGTGCCGATGCCGTCGATCTGCCCGCGCGCCTCCAGCCGCCAGTGGTTGTTCGCCGGGCGCTGAAACACGCAGAACTTCAGGCTCGACGAGCCGGCATTGAGGACAAGGCCATAATCATCCATGGCAAACTCCTTACGGCCTGGCCCGCCGTCCGTGAGCAATCAGCACCGCGACGGCGCAGCTCGCGATGCGCGAGCGCACGCTGTCGGCTCGGCTGGTCAGGATGATCGGAACCTTCGCGCCGAGCACGAGGCCGGCCGAATCGGCGTTTGCGAGGAAGCTCAGGTTCTTCGCAAGAATGTTCGCAGCTTCAAGATCGGGCGCGAGCAGGATGTCGGGGTCACCCCCGACGGACGATTTAATGCCCTTGGTCTCGAGTGCCTCTTTGCTGATGGCATTGTCGAACGCGAGCGGCCCGTCGAGCAGCCCGCCTTTGATCTGCCCCCGATCCGCCATCTTGCACAAGCACGCCGCGTCGATCGTCGCGGGCATCTTCGAGGTCACCGTTTCGACCGCCGCGAGGATCGCGACCTTCGGTTGAGCGACACCGAGCGCGATCGCCATGTCGATCGCGTTCTGGCAGATGTCGACCTTGTCTTCGAGCGTCGGCGCGATATTGATCGCGGCGTCGGTGACCACCAGCGGCTTGTGGTACGTCGGCACATCCATGATGAAGACGTGGCTGATGCGCCGGCCGGTGCGTAGCCCGCCATCGCGCGAGACCACCGCGCCCATCAACTCGTCGGTGTGCAGGCTTCCCTTCATCAGGATCTCCGCCTTGCCTTCGCGCACGAGCGCGACCGCTTTCGCGGCGGAACCTTGACTGTGCGGAGCATCGACGATCTCGACTTTGCTGATGTCGATGTTGCCCGATCGCGCCGTCTCCTGGATCTTGTCCGGCGGGCCGACCAGTAGCGGGATGATGAGTCCGCGCTTGAACGCTTCGATCGCGCCCGACAGCGCCGTCGCCTCGCACGGATGCGCGACCGCCGTCGGAATCGGCGGAAGCTTCTCGCACCGCACAAGCAGGCTTTCGTATTTTCCTGTCCCGGGTGTCATGATTGGTTCTCCCGTTTGACTGCCCATCCGGTTTCTCTCAGCACGAACGTCAGCACGATTGCGATCGCCACGCCCCACAGCAGCCACACGAACGTTTGTTGGTAATGCTCCAATTGCATTTGCGGCGCGCCGCCGGATTCGCGCCGCAGCACATACGCGAACACCGGCCCCAGCAGCGCGCTGAACGTGAAGTTGATGAAGTTGACCACGCCCGTCGACGTTCCGCCGAGCTGTGGCGGGTTCGCTTCTTTGATGACCGTGTACGGAATCATCGCGGCGCCCGATGCAATGCCGGCGATAAGCGCGAGCGTGAAGGGCGGCAGCACGCCCGCCTTGCCGTACAGAATCCACGCGAGACAACCGAGCAGCACGAACGCGCCGCCGGCGATCACCGGTTTTCGCCGGCCGACACGATCGGAAATCATCCCGAGCAGCGGGCAACCGATGATCCACCCGAACGGTACCGCCGCCGAGCGCATCACCGCCGTGCCGTATTCCATCCCGTGGCCTTCCTGCAGATAGCGGACGCCCCAGACCATGTCGAAGATCGTCGTCGGGATGAACAGCAACCCGGAGATCAGCCCGCACAGGATCGACTGCGGATTGCTGAAGACCGTTTTGAACGCGCTCGACGTCGTCTTGAGAAAACTCCCCGGCTGCTCTTTCTTTTCATCCGGCGGAATCAGGAAGAAGAGCACCACACCAACCAGCAGGCCGATCACGCCCATGATCGCCCAGAACGAATTCCAGCTCAGCCCATGACCGATCATCGGCCCGACGAGAAACTGCCCCGCGGATCCACCGGCCATGCCGAACATCTGCGTCGCGCCGATGAGCGTCGCGGCTTTCGACGGCGGAAAGTTCTTCGTCGCGATGTAGATCGCGCCGACGAGTGCAAACACTCCGCCGGCGCCTTGCATGAATCGCCCAACGCTCGCGATCTCCTTGTTTCCCGTCGCGAAGAGGAGTGCGCCGATGCCCACGATCGCCGCCGCGCCCGGCAACAATCGCCGCGGGCCGATGCGATCCATCGCAGCGCCGGCGACCAGACTGAAAGGGGAGTAGCCGTAGTAAAACAATCCGACGATCGACGCCACCGCCAGCGCGCTGATGCCGAAGGCTTCGGAGAGTTGCGTCATCATCACCGCCGGCGCCGAGCGAAGCATGTACTGATAGAAGTAATAAAACGCCGTCACCACCCAAGCCACGACCGCCACGCGCACGCCCGAAGGCGCGCTGACCGGTGCATCGAGTTGTGTGGTGGCCTGAGACATGGGGCTGGTGATTGGTGATTGGCGATTGATGGGCGAGGTCGCGAGCTATTGATTAGTGATTATTGATTAACAGGATCGCCATCCGTCCGACCGGCACCCTCCTATTAATCAATAATCAATAATCACTACGGGAATCACTACGAGAATCACGGCCTCGTCACGCATCAATCACCAATCACCGTTTCCTCCTCTTCAACACAACACCACGGACAGCGCCAACCCCGCTTCGCTCGTCTCCTTGTACTTGCTGTTCATTTCCTTCGCGGTCTGCGCCAGCGCCTGCACGCACTCGTCGAACGACACGCGGTGGTCGTTCTCCATCTCGTTGCTCGCGATCGCGTACGCCGTCCACGCTTTCACCGCGCCGAACGCGCACCGTTCGATGCACGGGATCTGCACATAGCCCGCCACCGGATCGCACGTCATCCCCAGGTGATGTTCCAGCGCCGACTCCGCCGCGCTCTCCACCACGTGCGACGGCGCGTCGTGCGCCGTCGCGACCAGCGCCGCCGCCATCGACGACGCAACACCGATCTCCGCCTGGCACCCTCCTTCGGCCGCAGAGAGCGTCGCGTGATGCTTGCACAAATACCCAATCGCCGCCGCCGCAAGCAGGCCTTCGCGGATCTTTTCCGGCGCGATCTTTCGTCCGCCTTCGCCCAGGCCGTACACCAGCGCCGGCATCACGCCGGCTGATCCTCCCGTCGGCGCGGTGATCACCAGATGCCCGCGCCCGTTTTCTTCCGACCCCGCCAGCGCATACGCCGCCAGCGAACCAATCCCGCGATCGGCCTGATACTTCTCATCCTGCGAGCGCTTGAACACCGTCGCCGCCTTGCTCTGCAGCTTGATCGGCCCCGGCAGCACGCTGTCTTCCGGCGCCGCCAGCCCCGACTTCACCGTCGCGTTCATCGCGCCCATGATCTTGTCCAGGAACGCATACACCTCTTCCTGGCTGCGCCCCATGATCGACATCTCGTTCGCCAGCAGCACCTGCGCGATGGTCAGGTTGTTCTTCTCCGCGTGATCGCGAAGCTCCCTCATGGTCGCGAACGGATACTTCGGCTCGTTCTTCTTCGGCGGCTCATAACCCTTCCACTCGATGAACCCGCCGCCCACCGAGTAATACTCCTGCTCCAGCAGCACCTGCTCGCCCGCGAGCAATTTGCACGTCATCGTGTTGGGATGTTTGAAGTCGCCCTTCGTCGCGTCGTAGATGACATCCTTCAGGCTGACCTTGATCGTGGATGGGCCGAGCTTCACATCAAACGTCTGATCCGGATTGTCGCGCAGCCCGTCGAGGAACGCCGGATCCACCGTCGCCGGCTCCTTCCCCACCAACCCCGCCAGCGCCGCGCGCTCCGTGCCATGCCCCTTGCCCGTCGCACTCAGGCTCCCAAATAAATTCACCTTCAGCGCCGTCGCCTTGGAAAGCTGATCCTCCGGCAGCTTCGAGCACCGCTGATAAAAATCGTACGTAATGCGCATCGGCCCGATCGTGTGCGAGCTCGAAGGCCCCGGCCCCACCTTGTAAAACTCATCGATCACCGTCATCACCGGCCCCTTCGACTGCTTCACCACATTCAGATCCGGCGACAAAGGCGGCGTAGGATTCGGCCCCGCATTCGGCGTAGTATTCGGCGCCGCCGCCGTCGACCGCTCCACGCGCTCCTCCGCCGAGATCTTCCTCCCCAAAATCACCGCCGTCGCGCCCACGACCGCACTGCGCATCAGAAACGTCCGCCGATCGACGCCTTCCGGCACCGCCGCCACAATCACATCGCTCGATTCGAGCCGTGCATTATTGCTGCTCATAAGATGCTCCTCGTAGATTTGGTCGGCGATCGACGAGCGCCCAGAGCGTGCGCACGATCGTCCATGAAATAGCCCGAATAAAGCCTAGATTTGCAGGATCACAGCGGCATTAGACTTTGGTCCCATCCCCAGGCAGCAGCGGGACATGGCGTGCGCGCCGCGACGACGCCGAACTGATGGTGCTTAGCGCGAAGGACGTTTCGCCGTAGCCCGAAATGGTTTGCTCGGATACCTGAACAAATACCGACCGAGAAGCTATAATCCGCCAGCAGCAGTTCTTCGGGGAGGTTGATGGGCCGAAACTACAGAGCGAAAGACCTTCGCGTTCTTTTTACCCAATCGGGAAACTTGTGCGCCTTCCCAGGATGCACCAGTCGGCTCGTCGAATCCGAAACACCCACTGATGACGCTGTGAACGTCAACGACATCGCGCACATCGTCGCTGACAGCCGGCAGGGCCCGCGCGGTCATGTGAAAATGACCGAAGAGGCGCGAAACCACCACAGCAACCTGCTTCTGTTTTGTACCAAGCATCATCGCATCGTAGACACACAGCCACGAACTTATAGTGTCCCAGTTCTCCAGCAGATTAAGAAAGACCACCTCGCGCGCGTCGCGAAGCTAACGGGACATGTAGATGTCCCTGCTCCCGATCTCATCGACGAAACAGTCCATAGTTCAATCATGGCAGTTACGCATATGCCAGCATTCGTATACGCAGCGCCCTGCAAGTTTGCGGATGACGAAGCTGCGGTCAGGGAAGCGATCGTCTACCCGAATGATCGGCAGCGGCTGTATCCATTTATCCTTCGCGATAATCATCTGTTCACATTTGACAACCTCTGTGCTGATACGACCGCCTTTAAACGGTCGATCGACTGCTTGGCGGCGAGCAGGATTAAATCTCAGCAATTCTGGAAAGACGAAGAAGGGCACCGGCGCTTTGTGAATCTCCTGAATCGGACGATGCATAAGTACGCTTCGCTCTTCGGCATATGGTTCGACCCAAAGCACGTTCGCTATTACTACCCGGTTCGAGTGAGTGGCGAACAACGGACGGTTCGTTACACACCCTTAAACCAATCGGCGACGACGCGACTCGTCGCATGGCAACCGAAGAAGAAGAGCACGGGGGAATCGCGACCCTATTGGTGGCATTTGGCTGCCGGTCTTAGGTTTGACAGGGTGGGTACCAAACAATGGGCGCTCTCGATCAGAATCGAGCGGCACATCACAACGGACGGGCAGCGGCCTTTCGATGCTGAAAGGATCGGCCCGAAAGTCACTCGACTAAAAGCCAGAATGTACAACGACAAGTATCTCTCCGAGATGCAGTTCTGGCGCGACGTACTATCTGAGGGGCGCCCACGATTCATTATCAAAGTTGGAACGCAAAGCCTGATTTGTGATTCAACGCTTTTGACGCAGCAACTCCGGTGGCCAGGCGTGCCCGACGATGAAAAAGACTTCCGAAACCAAGAATACGCAGAAGACCTCTTTAGCGTAGCAGAATTCGAAGCCGCATTGCGCGGAGACCCATTGGAAGACGACGATGAAGACGAGGACGAAGAACAGTAGCTCGAACGTCGCGGTTCCACCACTTGAACTCGACAAGCTTCGGACAACCGCAAAGTGGTTTCCCGAGCCACAACTCGCCTTCGCGGGGGGTGGCATGTCCGCGGATCCGAAAGTCGGGGTGCCGCTCTACGGCCCACATTCCCTTGGTACCAGTCGGCATAAGCGCGAGATTCACGTCGGCTTCATCGGAACGGGCGAGGCGGTCGATCATGCAACGGCCTTCCTGAATAGCTGCAGCGAAGGTGTAGACGGCGATGAAAGCCACTCGCCGTTTCCTGGTTGTCGATGTGATCGAGGCTTCCAGACGGAGTTGAAATTCAATGATCAAATTGTGGAGAAAATCACCCAAAATGAGCGGCAGGAGCTCATCGATATCAAGAATGGCCGGGAACGATTCGAGCGCACACTTGGGCTACTAGGCGCGAAAATGGATGTTCTAACCCGTCGAGATCATCCACTCGATTTTGTGTTTCTGGTTTTGCCTCAGGATCTTTATCTCAAGTGTCGAACTGCTACATACAGAGAGAAGCGCGTTGAAATCTCTCGCAATCTTCGTCGAGCGTTTAAGGCGATGGCGATGAGCCATCTGAAGCCGACGCAGATTCTGCTCGAAACGACCACCGGTCTCACAGATTCCGGTCGCAAACTAGACCACAAATCGGTCATTGCGTGGAACTTGTTTTGCGGACTTTATTTTAAGAATGAAGGCCTACCCTGGGCTCCCGTCGGCCTTCCGCCGTGCTCGTGCCATGTCGGGATCAGTTTCTATCGTCCGCATGGAGAAACTTCGACCTTGCGCGCGAGCGTCGTGCAAGCCTTCGATGAGAATGGTGATGGCCTGGTTTTGCGAGGTCCTGAATTCCATTGGGACGAACAAAGGGACGGGCGCAGTCCACACCTTTCCGAGGAAATGGCCGGCGAATTGATGCAGCAAGTCCTCGAGCAGTATGCCCGCGAACGGGGGCAGCCCCCCGCAAGGGTTATTGTCCATAAGGTTTCCGAGTACGAAGAAGCCGAGCGGAAGGGGTTTCAATCGGCACTGTCGAAGGTTAAGCAATTTGATCTCTTAGCGGTCCATCCGGTTAGTTCCACCCGTTTGATACGAGCCGGAAGACGGCCGCCACTGCGAGGAACGTCATTCGATTTTGGCGACCAGCACTTCCTGTACACGACCGGATACATTCCGGAACTCGGACGCTATCCACATGGACACGTTCCATCTCCTCTTCTCATTAGCGATCACGTAGGGGACACGCACCCCGATCGCTTACAGCAAGAGATTCTGACGCTGACGAAGATGAATTGGAACTCCGCTAACATGCACGGCCTCTGGCCAATTACCCTTAGATTCTCTCGACTCGTGAGTGACGTCTTGCGCGAGGTTCCCGAAGGCCAGCTTCCAAATCCGAAATACAAGTATTACATGTGAACGCAGTTCAGGTCAGCATTACGAACCGAAAGAGGGACACCCAGAACATCTCGGCGCATAAAGGGATCCAGAATATCCACGGCGGCACTTTCCGCTCGCTTCGCCGCGCTCCGGATATTCTGAATGTGCCCGTTCACGCGTTCTTCGATTTTTCCGCGGAAATTTGCGGGGGGCGGCGGTAGGATGCGCGTGGGGGACGCCCGCGGAGCGTTGCTCCGCCGCTAAATGGCGCGTTCGTTTAGCGCGGTCCGTAGGACCGCGGGTTCGGATCGCGTGGGGGCATCGTCGCGGTTGACGCAGGTTGTCAAAAGTTGACGAAAGTTAACGTTTGTTGACCGCGACGCGCGAAATACAAAACGAAGCCACCGGGTGGGGAATGGCCAATGACCAAATCCCAATGACCAATCAATCTCAAATCCCAAGGACCCGTGCTTCGCGCGACAATGTCGGCTCGCTGGCGTTGGCACTTGGTCATTGATCATTCATTGGTATTGGCCCCTGGTCATTGGCCATTTCAGTTGACCGCCATTGACCCCGGTTGACCTCGACTTCTGCACTTTTGACGTACGCGCGCAAAGGACTCCTAACCATTCTGGAAGTTGCACCAGCCAGTTGGAAAGGAGTCCACGATGCTTGCGTTGCCCACTGCGGCGGAGCCGCTGGTCGATCGGGTTCG
>JAICIO010000005.1 GCA_025924315.1 Phycisphaerae bacterium | reverse complement strand
CACGTGGGTTGTCTGCTTTTGCCTGGGGGGAGTGTTGGCCCGCAAGAACGCTATTATATCGCATGAACGCTTTCTTGTTGGGTGGGCTTCAGCGCACGGTTTTTTTGTCTTTCCCTGGGAATACCGGGTGCGCTGAAGCGCACCCTACAAGAACGCGTTCATGCGATATAATCGCGTTCTTGCGGGCAATCACTCCAGCCTGGCAAAAGCTGAAAACCCTCGTGGCGAAGCTGCGCGCCAAGCCCATGACGCCGCTGGAGAAGGACGTCTTCATCCGCTGTCTGATCTGCGGCGCGATTCTCACGGGCCTGGTGCTGCTCGCGGATTTTGTCGGCGCGACGGACAACCTCGAAGGCTGGCTCTACGACCGCCGCGTCGCGCTGTGCCAGCTGTTCAACACGCCGCCCACCGACCGCATCGTCCACCTGGACATCGACGACCGTTCCCTCGACGCCATCGGCAAATGGCCCTGGCCGCGCGCGAAGATGGCGAGACTCATCGACGAAATCGCCGTCGCCAAACCCAAAGCCGTCGCGGTCGACGTCGTGATGACCGACCCCGAACCGCCGACGCCGGTGTTGCAGCCCGACGGAAGCTATCAATTGGTTGAAGGCGATGTGCTTCTCGCAAAGGCGTTGAAGCACGCGGGTAACGTCGTCATCCCGGCGTCAGTCATTCCAAAACCCACACGTTCTGCGTCGAGCATCGAAGGGGCGGTTCTCTCCGAGCTCAGCACAGATCTCGAGGTCAACGAAGACCAGGTTGTCGATCGCGTGCGCAAACGTCTCGGTTCGAACATCGATGCCAACCAGATTTTGCAGCAGTTCCTCCCAGCGCGCCGTGAGGCAATGTTTGAGCGCATCCGGACGGAATTCGACCAGAGCGATCTCACCCAGGATGAGCTGCTCAGGCGATTGCTTCCGCATACCGACATGACGCTTTCGTCTCCGATCCGACGTGTCTTTAACGAGCAATTCGAACGCGCGATGGCGATGCGCGAGATGCGTCAGTTCAGTGCGCCACTTCCCGCAAAAGTATCGACGCTGCAAGCAATCCCGAATTTGCTTCCACTGCGCGCATTCAGCCAATCTGCGAACGGTGAGGGCTTCGCGGATGACAACATCACTGAACCGGTCGTCCGTTCGCTTCCGCTGTTTGTGGAGATGGACAATCGACTTTATGCGCAGCTTGGTTTCGCGTTCGCGTGTGCGATGGAAGACGCGGATCTGCATCACGCGCAGGTCAGCGCCGATCGGATCATCGTGCCGCGTGCGAAAGGTGCGATCATTATCCCTGTTCGACGCTTTTATTCGCGCACGATGCAGCGCGAAGTCCCGTTGGTCGCGGATATTCCGTGGTTCGGTACCTCCGACTGGACCACGATGTACGATTTCCCGAAGCATGAGTTGCGCAGTCAGCACTTTGCGATCAGCACCGTGTGGGACATCTGCGAGACGCGCGATCGGCTTATCAAGAACAACACGGAAGCAGACGGCGCGATCGTGAGCTTGTTGGCGAATGGTCTTGGGGACGAGGTCGCGGTGAAGCAGTACCTGAAGAACCGAGCCAGTGTTGAAAATGCTGCGGTGCGCATGCCGCTCATCGATTCGACGCTCAAAGACTTGGACGACGCAAAGTTTATCGAGCAGTACAGGTCGCTTCCGAGTCCTACGACGGAAGAGGTACAGACGCGCCGGATCTTAATCGCGTCTCGGCAAGCATTGGTGAATGCGCACGAGCAGAATCCGGCGCTCGTGAAAGAACTCGCCGCGTTGCGGCACGAGCTTGCCGATCGCATTGCCGGCCGTGGGGTGCTGATTGGTTGGACCGCGACGAGTGCGGTCGATTTGGTGACGACGAGCATTCATCCGCGGTGTCCGGGCGTTGTGGTGCATGGCGTCATCGCGAATTCGATTATCACGAACAGCTGGTGGACGCGGGCGTCGTACTGGTCAACGGCGCTGCTCATCATCACGCTCGGCATGATCACGGCGATGATCACGGGTCGCGATTCGCCGACACGCGGGACGATCTTTGCGCTCCTGCTGGCGATTGGGTATCTGCTGCTGAACGGGCTGCTGCTGTTCGATTATTCGAACGTGATTGTGGGTGCGGCGGGTCCGCTGGTGGCGATCGGCACAGTGTGGGCGGGGTGTACGCTTTTGCGCGTGATTGTGGAGGGGCTCGAGCGCGTGAAGGTGGCGCGAGATCTCGCCGTGTTCCAGCACGAGATGCTGCTGGCGCAGAAGGTGCAGGTGGCGCTGATTCCGAAGAAGCCGCCGGAAATTCCGGGGCTCGAGCCGCATGGCTGGACGAAGCCCGCGGACATGACCGGCGGCGACTGCTTCGATCTGTGGCGATTGCCGGATGGGCGGCTCGGTATTTTGCTCGCGGATGCGTCGGGGCACGGACTTGCGCCGAGCATGATCGTTTCGCAGGTGCGCACGCTGGTGCGCGCGATGGCGGAAATCGAAGCGAGTCCGCACGTGATCATGACGCGCGTGAACGATCGCGTCGCACAGGATCTCGAGCAGGGGCGGTTCATCACAGCGTTCCTCGGGTTCCTCAGCGCCGAAGGGGAGCTGACCTGGGTGAGCGCGGGGCACGGGCCGATCCTCTGGTGCAGCAAGATGAACGGGCAGATGTTGGAGATGGAATCGACCGGCATGCCGCTGGGGATTATGGAGCCGTGGGCCGCGGATGATCCGAGTCCGCCATTGAAACTCGAGCCAAGCGGGATGCTGATCGTTTTCAGCGATGGCATCTTCGAAGCGCCGGCGCCGAGTGGCGAACAGTTCGGCGTCGAGCGCGTGCAGGAGATTCTCCGCAACAAGTGCGACGCGAGCGCAGTAGAAATCGTTGCCGCCATGCGCGACGCCGTCACGAAATGGCAGGCGAAAGACAACCCCGCCGACGATCAAACCGCCGTCGTCGTGCGCAAGCTCGATCATGGTGTCGTCGTTACGGCGGTGAAAGAGGGGCAGGAGATATGAGAAAGCTGCTGTGCCTGACACTCGCGCTGCTGGCATGTCATTCACTTCACGCCGACGAACCACTGACACCCGACAAAACCGCGGGAAAAACCGGGGAATTCCACCTGCAGCTGACCGAGCGCAGCCCGCTGAGCACACTTGCGGAGATGGCCAAGCGCATGGGCTCCAAGCCGGATCCCACCGCGGCGGATTACGATCTCTCAAAGCAGGACTTTTACGTCTACGTGCCGAGCTCGCCCGGCGAGGATGGAAAGTATGGGCTGGTCGACGTGCTGCCGTTCGCGGATGGACACGGATTCGCACCGAAAGATCAGAAGCCGATTCTGGAAAAATATCATTTACTATGGATCGCACCGATGCACGGGGGAGACGGTCAACCCGCGCAGCAGCGCGTTGGCGAGCTGATCGACGCCGCCTACAACGCGCGGAAGATCTGGCCGATTTCGGATCGCCGGCTTTATGCGTTCATCACGACGTGGAAGTCCCCCGAGGGTGGCGCGGCGTTTTACTATCCGGATCAGTTCACAGGGGTGCTGATGAACACCGAGCCGATCTGGTTCACGAAGATCCACGATCCGAAGACGGGTCACAATACACCGCTCGCGTTTCCGCGTCCGCGGGATGAATCATTCGCGCAGGCGAAGAACCTTCGCTACTTTCTCGTGAAAGATACCGGTCAGGAGGAAACGATCCAGCGTCTGCACGACTTGGTCATCCGCGATGGTTATCTCGCGGCGCGATTCAAATATGTGAAGGTTCTTCCGGTTGAAGGACCGAAGTGCAATCTGTGGAGCACGTACACCGGCGACTGGTTTGATGAGGGAATTCAGTACCTCGATGAAGGTCCGTCGCGCGGCGCTGTCGCCGCCGCAACGCGTCCCGCCACCGTCGCGACATCGCGACCCTCCGCCGCCGTGAGCAAGGACGACCAGGCGAATCGCGCGCTGTCCCTCGCAAAGAGTTATGTATCGTCTGGGAGCTATTCGCTTGCGCGGACGAAGCTTCAGAAAATCATCGACGACTATCCCGATACGAAAGCGGCCGAGGAGGCGAAGAAGCTTCTCGAAGAGATCAAAGATAAATAACGCGAGCCCGCGCCATCATTTCTTACGCAATTGAAATCGCCCGACGATTTCGACATGCAGTTCGTGGCTCTTGTCCATCCCGCGGCGCACGAGCGCGCGCTCGATCGCGCGTTGCGACGCCTGGATTTGTTCGACGCGCCGTTGCGTGGAGATCGAGTTCGTGTGCACGCGGTAAATGTAGAGGGCTTTGGGCACGTGGCGGATCTCGGCCACTTCCGAAGCGCGCAGACAAAAGTCGTAATCTTCAGCAACTTCCGCCACCGGATCGAGCCCGCCGAGGCTGTCCCACAGGCTTTTTCGCAGCAATCGAAAGTGGAACGTCATGAAGTCGATGAGCAGGCGATCCTTTGAGTAGGCGATCGAGCAGCGCTTGCCGAGAGTGCCCTGGCGTCCGAGTTCGTCCATCGTGATGTAGTTGGTGTAAACCATGCCAACGTCGGGCGAGGCGTCGAGGACGGGGACGGTCTCGGCCAACGCAAGCGGTGCGAGGGCGTCGTCGCTGTCGAGCCAGCCGATGTATTCGCCTTGGGCTTTGGATGCGAACTCGTTCAGAGCGCGTATCACGCCGACGTGCTCGCCCGCGAAGATCTGCACGCGCGGGTCGGCGCCCGCGGCTTCGCGCGCGACGGCGAGCGTGCGATCGGTGGAAGCGTCGTCGCGAACGAGCAATTCGAAATCGCGGAACGTTTGAGCGAGCACACTCTTGATCGCCTGCGCGACGAACGAGTCGCGATTGTGCATGGACATGAGAAGCGACACGCGTGGCATGTGGGGTCGATTCTATAGCAAAAAAAGACGGGGTCACTGAAGTGACCCCGCCGGGTGAGTGTTCGGATCTTCGAGGCGATCAAATGTTCGTGACTTCCTCGCCGGTGGAATTGTCGAGAATGCTGTCGCGCTGCGGGTTGGTATTTCTGCGGAAGAACCAGTCGCGTCCGGTGCCACCGGTCAAGCCGTCGGTGTAATTGTCGTTGAAGACGGTCGCGCCGGTGCCGACCTTGAGGAAGTACGTGCCGTTCGCGCCGCCGGAGAGCGTTCCCTTGATGTGGGCGATGCGGTCGGCATTGCTGTTGCTCGACCCCCATTCGCTGATGATCGCCAGAAGCGCCGTCTCGTTGTTGTCGTAGGACGTCGTTCCGCCGATGAGGATGTCCTCGCCGGCGCCTCCGAAAAGTCCGTCGTTTTTGGCCCCGCCAATGAGCAGGTCATTGCCGTCGTCGCCATCGAGCACATCGACGTTATCTCCGCCGAGCAGCACGTCGTTGCCCTTTCCGCCGGAGAGAAAATCGACGCCGTTTCCGCCGTCGATCAAATCGTTGCCGTCTCCAGTGACGACGAAGTCGTTTCCATCCCCTGCGTGTACGATCATTGGAATGTTCACGCCCGCACCGGTCGTGAGCACGTCGTTTCCGCCCTTCAGGTTGAAGCGGAAAAGCGTCGTGCTGCCCGGATCGTACGGGATCACCACGTTGTTCACGTTGACGAAGACCTGCGGGTTGCCGTTTCCGTCAACGCCGTTGTAAATGTTGACAATGTCGTTTGCATTGGTGAGATCGAACGTCGCGACGCCGTTGGAATCCGGCTGTGCCAGCACGTAGAGCAGGGCGCTGGTGGAAAGATTCTGCAGGCGCAGATTCAGCGGGTACGGCGGCGGATTTGAATGCAATTCGGTGTCGTCGACGAAATCGGTGATGCCATCGGTATTGTCGTGCGTGCCGGTGGATTCCAACCCATAGCGCGCGACAGACGTTTGGTAAGCGCCGTCGCCGTCGGTGTCGCTGAATCCACCGAGCTGGATCTTGCCGTCGCTCGTGATCGCGACATCCTGCGCGACATCGTAATACTCGCCGCTGCCCGCCGGTGTGAAATCGGTTTCGAACGTCTGCGAGCTGAAATCGGAAGGGTCGACCGTGCCCCAGACGAAGTTGGTTGCGTTCGCGCCCGCGACGATGAGATTGTTCGCGGCCGTGTCGTACACGA
Organism: Phycisphaerae bacterium; assembly: GCA_025924315.1. GTDB lineage: Bacteria > Planctomycetota > Phycisphaerae > Tepidisphaerales > Tepidisphaeraceae > JAICIO01. Next base: position 123,546 of record JAICIO010000005.1, on the reverse strand, counting down.
TCGATGTGAACACGCCGGGGGCGTCGGTGAAGATGGTTCCGGCGGTGAATTGCCCGATTGGGCCGAACTCCGCCACGAGTGCGGATTCGTTCGAAAACGGATTCGAGTTGACGATTCCGCGACCGGCGATCTGCGAGTCGCCAGCGACGAAAATATTGTTGCTGGGATCGACCGTTACCGCGTTGGCGACATCGAAGTTGCCGTCAGAGACATTCGCGGTGGTGTAACCGTAGCCATTTCCAAAGGTCGAGTCGGCCGAACCATCGTCGTTAAACCGCGCGACGAGGATGTTTCCGTTGCCGTCGCCACCGACCGCCACGATCTTTGCGGGGTTGCTGCCGTCGGGTTGGAAGGTCAGGGCGTTGAATTCGTCCTGCGAGAATTCACTGCTCGTATGGATGAAATTCTGTCCAATCCCGTTGAAGTTCGAATCCGGGCTGCCGCTGCTCGTGAAGCGCATGACAATCGCGTCAGAGCCGCTGTTGTTGAACTGCGTTCCGACGACGACGATGTTGTTGTTCGCATCGATCGCGACATCATGGGCTTCATCGCTGTAGCCGCCGCCGACAGATGGGTTCACGTTTACATCTGCAGTGACCGTTCCATTGCTGCCGAAGAGCGAATCGCGCTGCCCGCCGCTGTTGAGTTTCGCGAGGGCGAAATCGCTGTTCTGGATACCGAAGCCGTCAAAGATGGAACTCGAGCCGACGATGTAGATGTTGTCGTTCGCATCGGTGGTTACGCCGTAGGCGACGTCGCTGCTCGAATAGCCATTTCCGACGACGGTGAAATCGATATCAACTTCTCCGTTGTAGCCGAAGCCGGTGTCAAAGGAGCCATCCGCGTTGTAGCGCACGGCGACCATATCTTCGCTTGAGTTCTGGAAAGTATTGGTTCGAGTGGCCGTCCCGACGATGATCTCGCGGCCTTGCGAGTCCATCGTGGCGGCGCTGACGGAATTCCAACCGAGGCTCGGCCCGGTATTCGTTCCAGTCCCGTTGTACGTCGTGTCGAGCTGGGTTCGATCGACGGTCGTGGTTTGTGACGCGAGTTGCTGCTGCACGGGGCCAAGCGTGCCGACGTCGATGCCGTCGACTTCGGCCAGGTCGAGATCGCTCGTGCCGTCGGTGTTGGTTCCGCCCTTCACCGTGTCGACGTCACTGTTCTTGGCCTGTAGGAAGTCGTCGCCGTTCTGGCCTTCCAGCGAGTCCTGACCAGTCGAGCCGACGAGATCGTCGTTGCCGTTGCCACCGAAGGCGGTGTCGTTGCCTGCGCCGCCGGCGAAGAAATCGTCGTTTCCGCTGCCGGTGAACTTGTCGTTGCCCGATCCGCCGAGCACTTCTTCGGTGTCGCTGGTGACGTTATCGCCTTCGCCCGATTGGCCATCGTCCGCGACGTTGTTGATCGTGACGGTAATCCCTGTCGTGCGCAGCGAATAGTTCGCGGTGTCGAAGCCGCTTCCGCCGGCGAGTTGATCGGCTTTGCTTCCGCCGATCATCGTGTCGTTGCCGCCTCCGCCACCCAGCGTCGCGGCGGTGTACGCGACGTTGCCGTTAATCTGAATCGTGTCGTTCCCGCCGCCGGCGTCGACGCTGATCTTGTTGAACTGGTTGGTTCCGGTGCCGGGTGTGAAGGTCGTGGAAACGCCCGTAACGCTGACTTTGCCGGTCGAGGCGGATTGGTTCAGGGTGATCGTGTCGGCACTGCTGGTGCCGGTGACGACGAGCGTATGCGTGGTGTTGTTGATCGTCGCGGTGGTGAGCAGCCGACGGATTTCGAGCGCCTGCAATTCGAAGATATTGGCGCAAAGTCGCTGTTTTCGCGGCATTGTGAATCCCTTCCGATCGTGAGCAATGGTCGTGAAGCCCCGAACTTGGCAGATTAAAGCCTGATGAACCGATTGCAAGAAAATATGTCTGGATTTTGCCGGGGGAGCCCTGATTTCGACGCGTGTGGATATCTCCGCGCTGGCAGTGGCACTTAAGTGCCACTGCCTGACTTGCCCTTGTAAGCCTACTTCCGGCGTCCCACAGATTGGACTGCCGTCGCCTTAACTTTGGCAGCGGCTGAGGCTTGTGGCGCGTCCAGCAGGCGAACGGTGCCCACCGCGATGCCGGCGCCGAACGCGGGGTTGATGGGTTCGGCATCGACCTGAGCCGTTTGCACCGGACCTTGCGACGTAAAGATATCGACGCGCTTGCCGTCGAGGAACGCATCCACCGTCGCGGGCATGGGTTGCACGCCAGAGATGTAGACCACGCCGATGCGATAGATGCCGAGCGGGAAGTTGGATCCCCAGAAGGCGACTTCCATTCCGCCGTTCGGTCCGCCGCGGTGATCGAAGCTCGTCTCGCCGCCGTTCTTGGTGACGTTGACTCCGCCGATGGGATAAACGGTGCGGTTATTGGTATCGCCGGCGACCGTTTCCGGGCTGATCACGCCGAGGTTCAGGTCGGCGTTGCCGTTCCAGCGCAGGACGAAATTGAGCGTGCCGGGAAGCACCGGGATGAGTTCCTTATCGGTAAGCGGGCGCCCGCCGCGAATCACGCGGATGCCTTTTTCGTAGTCGTAGGAGACGGTTGCTCCGCCGTAGACGAGGGCGGCGATGAGGTCGGATTCGGCATCGGTGCGCGCGAGGGCGATCGACGGATCGACGACCGCGTTGCCCTTGGAATACTCGGCGGCGCTGCTGCTCTGTGAATCGACGCGCACCGTCTTTCCGCCTTTATTGCCGATGAACATGCGATGCTTGAATCCGCGCACTTCGACGCGGCCTTCAAAGCTCGTCGCGACGGCGGGGAACGGACGCTGGTCGTAGTCCATGAAATGCGTGCCGCGCACCGCGAGCGTACTGCTGGGGCTGGAGATCGTCGCTTCGTGCTCGCGACCGGCCGCTTCGATGTCGTACTGTGTTCGGCCGTACTTCATGCCGATATTCGTTTTTATCTTGCCATTGTCATTGATCGCCGTCAGCACTTTCACGGTGCCGAGCCGATCCAGCGTGATGGTCTGATCCGGCGGGATGACAAACCGCACGGCGCTGCGCGGGCCGGTCTGAAATTCCGCGTTCTGTCCGAGCACCATGCCGACCTGGGCGGGCTTGAAGGGCGCATCTTCCGATTCGCGCACGCGGACGTGGCCTTCCACGCCGGTGACGGTGACTTTGAGTTCCTGCACGCCGGGACCGGTGGTGGCGGCGGCGGTCGAGGGCTGCGTGTTCTGAGCGAATGTATTTACTGCGAACGCGATAGAAGCAACAACGGCGAACGTTACGAGCGATTTCATAGTGCGCTCCTCCTTCGGGAGCGATCGTCGTAGGGTGCGCTTCAGCGCACCGGTTATTCGAATGCGAAAAAAACGAAAATACCCGGTGCGCTGAAGCGCACCCTACAACGTAGGTTCTGCCCGTTACTTCGCCGGCACGTTTGCGTCCCCTGTCGGCGCGGCGGGTGCTGCTGTGGTGGGATCGCCGCGCTGATAGTCTTCAACTCGGCCAATTATACCCACGAACTCGTTGCCGGAGAACGTCTGGTTGGCGCTGCTCGGCGGATACACATTGATGAATTGCAATTCACGCGTTGCGTACCGCTCCGACATTGGCAGCAAGTGCAGGTTGATCCCACCCTTTACGTGAAGCGCATGAACCAGCGCCACGGCGATCGTTCCGCGCGAGGCGGGCGCGTCGGCCGGCTCATTGAACGAATTCGGCAGCAGCCCTTCGTTTTTCAAAAGCTGCACGCGAGCGGGGTAATCGGCGGCGTTGTCCTTGTCGTGGAGGTAGAGCAACAGGCCGTGAAAGGCCTCGTCGTTGCTCGTGACTGGCGCGTCGGCCAGCGTGTGCCAGAACTGCAGCTGCGAATCCTCATCATTCTTCGCGAGGTCGGGTTTGAGGGCCTGGGCATTGTGCAGGGGATGACAACCCATCAGCACACTCAAGAACCCCGCGAAAGCTGTCATCCTGAGCGCAGCGAAGGATCTCGAAGTCGAGAACGGTGTTCGATCCCGAGATCCTTCGCTGCGCTCTGGATGACAGCGCGGCGGCATTTGGTCTTTTCTAGAACGCATACGTCAATCCCACGAAGATAAACTGTCGCGCGTCATCGCTCGGGAGCACGTCGCCGTTCGGAATGAAAACACCGTACCGTACCGCCAGCGTCAGGTCGCTCGTCAACTGCCAGTTCAGATACAGATCCGGCTCGCAACCGAGATAACGGCCGCTCGCGCTGGGCTCGTTGATCGGCGCGTCGGCTTCGAGTTTGTCGAAGATGAAGAAGTCGCCGCCGACCTGCATGCGTCGAAACGGTCCGAGATCGGGAAGCGGCATCGTGGTGATGCCCAGGCGCAGGGCGAGAAGATTCGAAACCTGCGGCGCGAACGACAGGCCGGTGTTGAGCAGGCCGAAGGCGTTGAACGCGCGGTCCTTCGTACCGGGTTTGTTTCCGCCGAAGGTATCGGACGTGTTCAGACGATCGTCATCGCCCGAGGCGAAGATCAGTTCACCACTCGCGCGCGTGTTGTGATGATCGCCAAAGAGATAATCGAGCCGTGCATCGCCGGCGAAGGCTTGGATCTCGTCGCGCTGCTGCTGGACCGGCGAAATGAACGGCCCGCCGATCGTGAAGCTGTTCGACAGCGAATTCCCGCCTTCATAAGCAAACTCGGTGCTATAGAGCAGGCGATCGCTCAGAGGACCGCTCGAGCCAATGCCGAGGTAGTAGCTGTTGTAATCGAACTTCGTGGTGATGTTGCCGCTGGTCGATTCGTCCGCGTCGTTGTAATCGCGCTGCAACATCGCATAGACGTACGGCTGATGTCCCGCGATGTTGGTATTGAGCATCAGCCCGTAGAATCCGCGGCGGGTGTCGTGATCGAATTCGGGGCGCGTGGCGTCGAAATCGACCGTGCGCGTGGGCGTGACGCCCGCGACGAACGACAGGCCAAAGTTACCGGCACTCCCGTCGATCATGATGCCGTCGAGCCGGTCGCTCAGCACCAGCCCGTTCGCCCAATACACCAGATCGCGGCCGCCTTTGATCGTGAGCGTGTAATCGGGTTTGTGTCCCTTGTACGCGGACATGTAACGCGCGAGATCGAACTTGTAGTAGCCGACGTCGAGATCACCGTCGATCGGCTCATCGCCGAGCCCATCGAAGCTGTCGCCTTCATTAAAGTCGCGATAACCAATGATCCCGCGGATGAAGACCTCGTGCACGTTGTCGAGGTTCAGTCGCATGTACGGCAGAAACTGGTACTGCCGCAGCACGTGGTTGTCGTTCACGTTGTCGTCGAGCGACAGATACCCGGCGGTGATATATGCGCCGTAATCGAAGTAAACGCGCTGATTCGCCGGGACATTCGGGTTGATCGTCAGGATCGTGTCGCGCTGGATCTGTTCGAGCGAGCGTTGAAAGCGCGCCAGATCCTGCTGCTGCTGCCCCAATGTGGGCAGGGCAGCAAGACCGAGAGCCGTCGCAACGCCTGTGCTTGTTAGGAGTTTGCGGATCATCCTTCCAGCGTCGCATAGTGCGTGCGGACGCAGCGGTTTGCAAACTTTTGACACGCGTGCGACACGTCGCGGGAACTCGATACAATGCGGGTGTGAGTGAACGAAAGCTTTTGTGGGTTTCGATCCTGACGACGGTACTGGTGGCGGCGGCGCTGGTCATCGCGCTGCTCTCCGAAGGTGGTGTTCATCGGCATGCGTTTGGTGTGAACAATCCGCTGCACGGTCGGCCGAACATGGTCGATCGGCTGGTGATGTTCGACACCGCCGCACGATTTACGCAGGCGCAGAGCGATCATGTTTCTTCGGGCGCGACGGTCGTCCTGAACGACGATCGGCCCAAGACCTTTCCGCGCTATGGCACCTGGACTTCGCCGGTGATCGAGCTGGGTTTTGGCGCGACGGAGTTCATCCCATCGTGGAACGTGACGACGCCGCCGGACACGGGCGTGTGGTTCACGATCAGCACGCGCGACGCGCGCAGCGGCGAGTGGTCGCCGTGGCTTTACATCGGCCAGTGGGGACGCACGCTCTTCGACGAGCCGCGGCCGGTGGACTTCAAGTACGGCGCGGTCGATATCGACAACCTCGTGCTCGATCGACCCGCCAGCGCGGTGAAGATCCGCGCCAAGCTCCAGAGTTTCTCGCTTGATAAAGGCGTGAACCCATCGATCCGTCGCGTCGCCGTCGTTTGCTCAGGGCAAGTCAACGACAAGACTCTGTACGACGCCCTCACTCCACCGATCGAAATCACCGGCGATTGGCATCGTGATCTGGGCGTTCCATATCGTCCACAAGGCGACGGCTACAAATCGTTCGCCGGCGTGATCTGCTCGCCGACGAGCACCTCGATGGTGCTGCAATACTTCGGCGTAAACCTGCCGACCGATGAGAATGCGCTCGCGATCTACGATCCCGAGCACGACATGTTCGGCAACTGGGGGCGCAACATCGCCCGCGCCGGCGAGCTCGGCATGGACGCGTGGATCGATCGCTTCCGGAACTTCGACAAGCTCAAAGCGTGCATTGCCAACGGCCAGCCCGTCATCGCGAATATTCGCTTCGAGCCGGGCGAATTCCCCAGCAACGTCCAACCCAAAACCGCCGGCCATCTCATCGTGCTCCGCGGATTTACAAAGGACGGCGATGTGATCGTGAACGACCCCGCCAGCCGCGCGAAAGGCAACGGTGTGATCTACAAAGCAGACGAGCTCGCCAAGGCATGGTTCGACAATAGCGGGGGCGTCGGGTACGTGATTCGTCCGCACACACAAGACGTTGCGCTTAAGTAGAGCCGCTTCACCACCAAATCGTGGCACTGACATTCTTGGCGGTGATCGGCCACGGCACTCCGTGCGAATGGGGGTGGTGTATACTCTGAGCGGATCGAGGCCCTATCGCCGCATTGACCGGTAAGCTAGTTCTTGGAGTCCGAACAAGACAGCGATCAAAACCACGTAGGCGATGGTCATCCAAGACAAGAGTCGCCACTGTCGGTGAATCACACAAACAAAGACACAGGCAGCGAATGATACGAACACCCCGCCGGTTGGTGGAGCGCAAATCTCTAGAGCCTTTGTCAGCAGACCGTGCAACGAACGCATTTAATCACCGCCGCTTCTTCGCGGGCTTGTCGTGCGTCAGCGCCCGCCCAGCCTCTTTTCTTCGTTCTCTATCATCTGAACAAGTCCATCATCGTCCAAGGGTATTGGAATACTCTGACCAAGCCCGAATCTCGTCCGCCTGATAGAATCCAGCATGAGGAAGAACAAGCCCGACTCAAAGAACAAGCAATGAACAAGGGACTCATCGGCTTTCTAACCTACTGGGATCCCGCCGTCTTGGTTGTAGCAATTGCGTCGGCAGTTGGCGGGAGCATAGCCGGAGCGCCACCGCGCATACCCCTCTCAACCGCGATAGTCTTCTTCGCTCCCATCATGCTTATCCCAGAAATCATGTTTTTGTATCGGTGGACTAATCAAGGCGGAGAGTTGCGACGCAGAATCAAGTATTTAATATCGAATCAGGTGGCCGTAATAGTGATCGCTGTCGTGGTGCTTGCGGTGCGAAGAAGGTTGTTTTCCTGAGCAGAGTGTACCACTACCCGAATCGGGTCGGGGAGTACTTCGCCCCGTCATAGGCAAAAATGCCTGTGTGCCACCACAGGTCGCATTTTCAAGGATGAGCGCTATCGTGATGATCCACGTGATCGTGCGTGCTCGTGCTGCACGTGAACGAACCGCCGAAGCTGAGGATCGCGCAGATCAGCACGAGCAGAAAGGTTCGCCATTTCATGTGGGGATCTCCAAGGCCCGGACGACGCCGCCCGACGCGACCGCGCCGTCGTTTTCCGGCCGGACGATCAGCACGTTGGCCTGCGCCAGCGCGTAGATATCGGCGGAACCCTTCCATTGTAGCGGGCGAACCGTTTCACCGTTCCAAATTCCGGGCAGATAGAACTCGCGCGGACCGTTGGCGGGGAGCGAACCCTCGATTTTCGCCCGAATTACGCGGTCATCCGGCATTCCCCCGCTTAACCTCGTGAGCAATCGCGAGGCGAGTCGAACCGTGCAAACAAAGCTGCTCACGGGATTCCCCGGCAGGCCGAAGACATATTTTGCCGCCGCGCCATCGCCTTTTCCGCCGAAAACAAACGGCTTTCCCGGCTTAATGCGCAGCTTCGTAATTTTGAATTCAAACCCGAGCTCCTGCAGCACCCGCGGGACGAAATCGTATTCGCCCATGCTCATTCCGCCGGAGATGAAGAGCACGGTGCACGATTCGAATGCTTTTTCAATTTCGCGACGGATGACGCTCGGCTCGTCGCGCGCGGTCGCGACCGAATCGACGAAACATCCATACCCACGGCGCAGAAGCGATTGCAGCATGATCGCGTTGGAGTTGCGGATCTGCGTCGGTCCCGGCGTTTGATCGATTGGAACGATTTCGTCGCCCGTCGAAAGCACTGCCACCCGCGATGGGGGATAAATCGAAACTTCCGTCGCGCCGATGCTCGCCGCGACGGCGATCTGCGCGCCGGCCATCCGAATGCCGGCTTTCAATACGACTTCGCCCGCGACGCAATCGTTTCCGCGCTTCGCGATCGATTGGCCGGGCTTCACCGGCTTTTCGATCCGAACGAATTCGCCCTCGCGTCGCGTGTGCTCGACGGGCACGATGGCATCCGCGCCAGCTGGCACAGGCGCGCCAGTCATAATCGCAATTGCTTCGCCCGTGCCGATGGCGCGATCGCTTAATCCGCCCGCCGCAATTTCACCCACGACCTTCAATCGAGACGACGCATCCGCGGCACGGATAGCGAACCCATCCATCTGGCTCTTATCGAACGGCGGATAATCGCGATCGGAGCGCAGATCGCGCGCAAGCCGGCAACCGTAGCTGCCCTCCATCGCGGTTTGGGAGGATTGGAGGGTGATCGGCGTCGAGTCGATGATCTGGATTGCGCGCTCGACGCTGATCAGATCGGAAACATCGGGATCGGACATTTGTGAAATGATAGTCAATTACGTTCACGGCCGCCCAGAGCTTTAGCGCCAGGCGGCATCTTTTCGGTCTTCGCTCGCGCGTTGCGATGCCGCCCGGCGCTTCGCTCTGGGACGGCCGTGAGGGCAAATCAGTTTCTAAGGGAAACTTACGTCTTACTCGGCGCGGCGGTGCTGGCGCGGATGATCAATTCGCCGTTGAGAATGCGTTTGGTGATCGTGCTGTCGTTCTTGCGGATCTTGTCGTAGAGCAGCGTGATCGCGTCCTGGCCGAGCTTATTGAGCGGCTGGCGCAGGGTTGTGAGCGGGGGAGACAAATGCGCCGCGCTCGGTGGATCGTCGACCGCGATGATCGACAAGTCCTGCGGAATGCGAAGGCCCAATCGGGCAGCTGCTCCATACGCATCGAGCGCGAAGAAAAACCCGCCGCAGAACATCGCGGTCGGACGCGAATTGCTCGCCAGCGTCGTCAGGAGATCGTTCATCTCGGTGTCGTTGAGCTGCCAGCTCGAGCCTTTGACGATCCGGCTTTCATCGATTGTCACGCCGTGCTGCTCGCAGCCTTGGCGGAAACCTTCCCATCGCTGCATCGAGTTGCTTAATTGCTCGCCGGAACCGAGATAACCAATGCGACGATGCCCCAGGCGGAACAAATGATCGACCGCCTTACGGCCGAGCTCCAAGTTATCGATATCGAGACAGCTTGCGCGGTCGCAGTCGGTCATCACACCGACTGCCACCACCGGCTGCTTGCGCGGAAGGTGCGCGCGAAGGGTTTCAACCTGGTCTTCCCACGGGTTGACGTAAAGGTATCCGTTACATTCGTTGCGGATGTCCTCGCCGAAGCGTAACAGCACCAGATCGAGCGAAAGGTGCATGGCGCCCTGCCGAACGCCTTCCATCACCTGGCTGTGGTAAAAGTCTGCAAGCGAGGCTTCGGGGTGGAAGAAGAGTCCGACGCGAGCTTCGATCGAAGGCAGCTTGCGATCAAAGTAACGCGGATGGACGAACGTTCCGCGGCCCTGGGCGCGCTGGAGCACGCCGATGGTCACGAGTTCCTGCAGCGCGCGGTGCGCGGTGACGAGCGAGACTTCGAGCTGCTGGGAAAGTTCCTTGGTGGAAGGGAGGCGCTCGCCGGGCTTGAAGCGTCCGGCGTCAACGGCTTCGCGGATGGCATCGCGCACGATGAGATAGAGGGATCGCCCTTGCTGTGCGGTGACCGGCCTGATCGGCGGCGAAGCTTCACCCATGCCGTTCCCTCGCTCCCGAGCGGTTCATCGTGGGCATTGTATCCGGAAACTTTTCCGCGTCGAATGGCATTCTACTCTCAGATACTTTACCGCGCCGACTGTGTTGTTGCCGCGCCCCGCGTGCCAGCGGTCGCCGGTCGAGTCGAACTGAGCGGCGCCGGACCGAGTGCTGCGACCGTCGCCTTCGGTCCCGAAGGATCCGCCGTTATCTCAAATCGCTGCGGATAATTGTGGTGTTTGAACATGTTCTCGAAGTGAAGTTCAAACACGAGCGGCTTATTCTTCAAACGCGCATCGACGGAAGAAATGGGCAGAATCGCCGTCAATTTCTTCGACTTCGGATCGAAATCGCTCGGCACCGGCTTGCCATCAAACCGTACTTGCACGGTCGATGCAAGAATTCTCGATCTTTCCTTTCCCCACCACTCGGGCAATCCTTCGCTCAAGGTCGTGCTGATCGTCACATGCTCGCTGCCGAACGTTACTTCCGGGAGCGTTTGCGTCGGGCGGCCGCAGTACGCGTACTCACATAGGCCAAGATAAATACCATACGCCTCGCGCAGGTTGTACGTCGCATCGCGAAGGCGCTGGCGTTCGGTCGCGCCCGTCACGAACGAGCACTCGCACAAAAAGCACGGCATTTTCGCGGCGCGCAGGACGCCGAAGCCGCTGTCGTACATCAAGAGGTCGCTCATCAGCGGCGCGGTGACCGCCACCGTCGTGTGAATCTGGTTCGCCAGCTCCTGCGCGACGCAATTCGCGGCATCGATTGAAACTTCCGCGTTGTCCGCGTCGCCGTGATACCAGATCGTCGTGTAGTTCGAGCTGGGATTTTTCGTGTTGGAATTGTGGTGGATGCTGATGAACAGATCCGCGCCCGTTCCGCCGTCGACGCGCTTGGCGTTATTGGCGACTTCCGCTCGATCAACGAGGTTCATCTGATCGTCGCCGTGGCGGGTCAGGATAACGTTCGCGCCGGCATCTTTGAGCAATCGCTCGAGCAGCTTCGCGACGCGGAAGTTGGCATCCGCTTCGCGCAGCGTGACGGTTTTGCCGCTTTCGTCTTTCATCGTGGATGTCGCGCCGTTCTCGCTTCCGCCGTGACCGGGGTCGAGGACAATCGTCATGTCCTTGAGAAACTTCTCCGCGGGATTACGTGGGACATGCAGCTCCGGCAGGGTCGTCCAATCATCGCGATGATCGATCACCGCCATCGCATCGTCGAGCGACGGCGGGGCGAATTGCTTCGCGATTTCCTGTGTCGTCGGCGGATGCTTTTTGTGCATGCAGCCGGTCGCGAGCAAAAGCAAAACGCAGAGAAACAAAGAGAGAGGTGATTTCATTTTTGTAGCACGGGCGCCCCGCCCGTGCCCATGCGGCTATAGCCGCGAATGCACGGGCAAGTTGCCCGTGCTACAAAGGACTATGCGATCTCTTCGATGTCGACCCATGCACCATCTTTTTTGATCGACGCATTCCCCGCCTGCATCGCCGCAATGTTTTCGACGATGTCGCGGAGCTTCACGGGCGGATCAGCGCCTTCGAAGAACTTGGTCATCCCTTTGACCATCGGCACGTACAAATCGCCTTCCACGACGAACTGCTTGACACCCTTGTCGCCCTGCACCGTCGCGCCGAACGCATACTTCGCCTTGCGATCGAGCCGCCCTCGCGCGTAGCGGCCATCCTTGTATTCCAGATCGAACAGCTCACGATCCGGCATCGCGACCGCACTGATGCGCTTCACGCCCGGGCCCCAGATCTGATCGATCATCTCGAAGACGTGCACGCCATAGAAGAACAATCCTTCCATCGTTGGGTTGTGCCCACTCGGCCCAAACGCGTCGATCGCGACGAGCTTACCGAGCGCATCGCGATCCAGCGTCGCGATCTCCGGTACCCAGCGAAGGCTCGACGATGAATAAATCCGCGCGTGCCCGCGGCGGGTTTCGTCGAGCAACTTTTTCGCCTGGTCGAGATTGCACGTCATCGGCTTGTCGATGAACAGCGGCAGATTGTGCTCAAGCACGGGGCGGGCGAGGTCATAGTGCTTATTGCCGTTCACCTGCACCATGATCACGCCGTCGACCTGGTCGAGCATGTGCTCGAGCGTGTCGATTTCTTTCGCGCCGAGCTTGATCGCTTCGTCCAGATGTTTCTTCGCCCGCTCGGGGGCGGTGTCCGGTTTGTCATCGTGCCAGATCGCGGTGACACGGCACTTGGTTTCCTTAGCGTCGTTGGCGGCGTTGATGCGCTGCGTGAAAGCGATCGCGTGGCTGTTGTCCACACCGATTACGCCCAGTCGAAAAACGTTATCCATGAAATGCTTCCGAAAGAGGAGAGGGAGAATGGTAACGTGCGCCTCATCGCAGTGCCACTGATCGTGCGCCGCCGCGCACGCTCTCCTGCTCTGCGGTCAATAGTTGCGTGACGGCCTCCGCATCCTCCATCGTGGCGAGAAGTTTTTTCTCGCCTTTTGCGATCGCCGAGACCATGTGGCGAATCTCGCCGTCGTAGCCGGAGAGGTTTTCCAGTTCGACCGGTTTGGACTCGCCATTCTGACACAGCAGCAGCTGAGGCGAGCGCGTCAGATCAAAATCCGCGGTCGCGTGTTCGAACACCGCAACATACCGCATGCGAAACGCGAAGCCCTGCGCGTGATCCCAGCCACCCTCCGCGACGACGTGAGCGGGGCCATTCTCGTAGTGATAGAGCGTCGTGACGTGATCGATCGCGCCGGTTGAGCCCGCACGGCCGGCGCTGGTCACGCTCGCGGGTTTGCCGAAGCACCACTGAACGAAATCGGCGTCGTGGATGTGCAGATCGAAGAGTGCGCCACCACTGCGCGCGCCGTCGCTGTAGAATGGCGACCAGTTTGGCTGCGATGCGAGACGTTGGAACGTGGCGCTGTGGCACTTGCCATATTTGCCGTCTGCGATCCGATCCTTCAGCCAATTCCACCCCGGCCAGAACCGCATGCACATCGCGGGCATCGCGAGCTTGCCGGTCGCTGTTGATGCGTCGATCACTTTGCGCACGTCTTGTGGCTTGAGCGCGATCGGCTTTTCAACGAGCACGTGTTTCCCTGCCTGCATCGCGCGAACGGCGAGATCGACGTGCGTATCGGTTCGCGTGCAGATGCTGATCAGGTCGATGTCGGGATCGTTGATGAGCGCGTCGGCGGTTTCGTGCCCGCGCACCTGCGACGCATCGAACGCGAGTTGTTGAGCGGAGACGTCACTGACGGCATTTCCACCAACATCCCACAACTCTCCGCGGCGGCGCGAAGCCTTGCGATCCGCGACCGCGACGAGCTTGCACGGAAATCCCGCTTTCGCCGCGGCCTGATACGCCGCGATGTGCGTCGCCCCCATGAACCCCAGCCCCGCGACACCCACGCGCACCGGTTTCGTTTCGTTCGCCATGGCGATGTTTTACACGAGTTGGGTCGATCCGAGAACGAGCTGGTGATTGTTGATTGATGCATGACAAATCAATCACCAATCACCAGCTTAGGGCTTGATGATCAGGATCGAGATCGTCGCGTTGGGCAGGGTGTAGTTGAATCCTTTGAAGTTCAGCTTGCCAGTCATGTCTGTCGATTTCCAATCGACTTGGTTGGTCGGTCCGCCGGTCATGCTCGGCGAAAGGTTTGCGCTGTTGAGCAACGTCGTCCCGCTGATCGCTCCGAGCGTCATCAGCGTCACCTTCCGCGTGCTGATGTTCTTCAGCGCGATCTTGTTGAACCCGGTGCCGGTTGCTGTGCCGTCGACCGTGATCGTCTGCCCGCGCGATGCGATTGGAAGGAGCAGAATAAGAGCGAAGAGCAGCCGCCGCGAAACCCGGTTGCCGATCATGAATACAGCCCTCCGCGTCGCGGGATTAAAGCATTTTGCGGAGAGCCGAGCAATCAATCAATCGAGTCTCGAAATCCAATAGTTTGGGTCACGACTCGGGTGTGCGATCGCAAGGACGCGTATGTCGTCCTGACGAACTTCGTAAATGATTCCATGAGGGAACCGATGAAGTCTGTACCGGCGCAGGTGGAGCGCGATGTCGGTGTCCAAGCGAGGAAATCGCGTCGGCGTTTGCTCGATTGCAGCATACGCATCGAGGACCTGAGCAAGGAAATCGCGGCCCAATCCCCGTTGTTTTTGCTCATACCAGCGGGCAATGTCGGTCAGTTCGGTGTCTGCTTCGGGGATGACATGAAGCTTCATTTCTCGTCCAGCTTCGACAATGCTTCATGTGCTCGGCGAACCGACTCCCTCCAGTCGATGAGTTTCGAATCATCGGCGGATGCGAGCCGACGACGGATCTCCGCATCCCAAGCTTCTTTCGCGCTCGGGTCGGGCCTCTCAGGATCGAGGCTCGAGATCAGTCGTTGTGCGAGCTCGGCACGTTGATCCGCGGGCAGTTGAAGCACCTTCGAAAGCAGGTCATTCGCTATCGTCATGATCTCAGCTTCGTTCCGGCATCGACGGTGGTCAACGAAAAACCGTCAATGAAATACTAGACATTACCTCCAGGTCGGCTTCCACTTCACAAACCCTTCGATCGCTTCATATTCCGGCAGGCCGAGCATGTCGTACGTCTTCGCGGTGGCGCGGTTGCGGTCTTCGGCGCGCTGCCAGAATTCGCGGTTGTCGGTGCCGGGGAAGACGGCTTTGTCCTTCTGGCTTTCGTGCTTGAAGATGGCGAGGCGCTTCTTCATCAGCTCGTCGGGTGAAAGGGGCACCGCCATCTCGATTTCTTCCACGCCCCATTCCTGCCACGCTCCGCGGTAGAGCCAAAGGTCGCAATCATTCATCCACTTTTCGTCCTTGAGACGTTCCATCGCGGCGAAGATGGCGCTGAGGCAGACGCGGTGTGTCCCGTGCGGATCGGACAGATCGCCGGCGGCGTAGACCTGGTGCGGCTTGACGGTGCGAAGCAGGTCGACGATCAGATTGATGTCCTGCTCCCCGAGCGGATTCTTCCGTACGCGGCCCGTTTCGTAGAACGGCATGTCGAGGAAATGGATGTGCTCATCCCTCACACCGCTAAAACGCGCCGCGGCGCGGGCTTCGGTGCGGCGGATCAGGCCTTTGATCTTCTGCAGCTCGGGTGAATCAACATCGCCGGGCTGTTTGATCTTGATGAAGTGCTCGACGTGTTCTTCGATCTTATGCGCCTGATCGCCGCCGAGCAGCTTGAACGCGCGAGCATACTCCGCGACGAAATCCGCGTGACGAATCGCCGCTTCGTCGAACACAGCGATGTTTCCGCTGGTTTGATACGCGACGTGCACCTCGTGCTTCTGCGCCGCGAGCCGGATGAATGTTCCGCCCATGCTGATCACGTCGTCATCCGGATGCGGACTGAAGACGATCACGCGCTTGGGGAACTCGTTGGACGAATGCTGGATCGGCTGATGGTCCGACTGATCCTTCGGCTTTCCGCCCGGCCAGCCAGTGATCGTGCTCTGCATCGCCTTGAAGACTTCGATGTTGATGTCGTACGCGCCGCCGCGGGAGGCGATCAGCTCCTGCAGGCCGTGCTCGTTGTAGTCTTCGTCCGTGAGCTTGAGCAGAGGTTTCTTGAGCTCCTGCGCCAGCCAGATCGTGGCTCGGCGCGTCTGATGCGCGTCCCACTTCAGGCCGAAATCTTCCATCGACCCGACCTGCCACGGCGTCTTGAAACGCGTGAGCTCAGCGGCTGCGGCGCTGTCGAGTACGATGCGCGCATTACTGTGCTGCTGAAGGAACGACGCGGCCACTTGTGTGGTGATCTCGCCTTCGACCGCCTTCTTGATGACCGGCGCTTTGCCTTCACCCCACGCCATCAGGATGATGCGGCGCGCGGCCATGATCGATCCGACGCCCATCGTGATCGCCTTGCGCGGCACGTTCCATTCGCCATAGAAATCGCTCGCGGCATCCAGGCGCGTCACGCGGTCGAGCGTGATGAGACGCGTGCGCGAATCGCGCGGCGAGCCGGGTTCGTTGAAACCGACGTGGCCGGTCCGGCCGATGCCGAGAATCTGCAGGTCAATTCCGCCGGCGTCTTCGATCATCTTTTCATATTGCTGGCAGTACTCCCACACCTTCTCGCGCGCGATGAGGCCATCGGGCACGTGCCAGTTTTTCCTGTCGATGTCGATGTGGTCGAACAGATGCTCGCGCATGAAGCGGTTGTAGCTTTGCAGCTCATCCGGCTGCATCGGGTAGTACTCGTCGAGGTTGAACGTGACCACGTTCTTGAACGAGAGGCCCTCTAGTTTGTGCAAGCGGACGAGTTCGGCGTAGACGCCGGTGGGCGTCGAACCGGTCGCGAGGCCGAGCACCGCCATCTTTCCAACGGCGCCTTTCGAGCAGATGAGTTCCGCGATTTCCGCAGCGACGGCTTTGGAGGCAATGCTGCTCGAGGTGTACGCAGTGGAAGGGATCTTTTCGACGCCGCTCGCGCCCGGCGGAAGCGCGGGCAAAACCTCGCTCACGGAAGAAGTCTTTACAGGGGCGGTTGACATCGAAATCTCCTAAGTCGCTGCAGAGAAATCATTTAAATCAGAAAATTACGCGCGTGCGGCGGGAGCCGATTGCTTATATAATACCAGCGGATCCAGTGATCTGCCAGCGCGGCTTCGTGAGCAGCCTCATCTTAATGGTTCGATCGCGCAGATACCACTTTTTTGGTCGCTCAGGAGGCTCGTCATGACCGCTTTCGCTGATCCAGTCGTTGCCGATTCCACGCCCCACACGCTACAAACCCGAACGATGAGCTTTCTGGGCATCGACATCGGCGGAACGAGCGTCAAACTCGCCGCGATTCAGGATGGCAAGACCCTCTGGACCAGCCAGAGCGCCTTCTACAGCCGACCTGACACCGAGCAGCTCATCGAAGCGCTTCGGACGACCGCCGCCGGACGTGTGCAGCAGATCGATGTCGCCGGGCTCTGCGTCCCCGGCCTGCTCGACCGCGAGAAGCGCATGATCACGCTCTCAGTTAACGTCCCGGGCCTGATGGGCATCAAGCTGGACGACATCATATCGCGCGCATTGGGCAGCGGCATCAAGCGCATCGAAATCCTGAACGACGCCGTCTCGACCGCGACGGATGTCATCGTCTCGCGAAATCTGAAAGGCCGCGTCGTGTCAATCGCACTCGGCACGGGCGTGGGGATGGGCGTGATCGACGACGGCGTGCCGCTCTTCATCGAAGGCGCTTCGCCGGGACACATCGGACAGGTCGATGTCTCGATCGAAGGCGAACCCGTGACCGGTCCGGACGGTGGGGCGGGCTCACTCGAGGGCTACATCGGCGTTCCCGCGCTCATTAAGAAATACGGCAGCACCGAGAAATTCCTGAAGGAAGCTACAGTCGATCACGCCGCCATCAAAGCCCTCGTCCGCGCCATCCGCATCTGCCACGGCATTTACCGCCCGCATCATGTGATCATCGTCGGCGGGCTCGGCACGCGGCTGAACCATCTCGTCCCGGAGATCAAGAGAGCCGTCGACACCAACCTCACAAGCGTCGCGCGCAAAGACTGGACGTTTGCAGCAGGCGACCACGACTTTCATGCGGCGCTAGGCGCGGCCCGTCTCGCTTCGAAGACGGTTTAAGAAGAACTTCTTGCCCACGAATTTCACGAATCTTCACGAATCAGCTCAGCATTCGTGTCGATTCGTGAGATTCGTGGGCAATTTCCTTGATTTATCTTGCTTGTCCTGAAAAGTGCGCCTGCACGTGTTCGTAGACGGTGGTGAGAAAACCGAGCACCGGGAAGCCCGGCTTCTTAAACGGCGCAGGGCCGAGGCGCTCTAAGATCGGCTTCATCTCCGACGTCGGTGTGTCCAGGAGATCGATCTCGGGGCCGGCGCGGTAGAACGCGTCGCCTTCGAGCGAGAGGGGAACGTCCACTGGTTTCGCATCGCTGTTGGTCATGATCAAAACTCCGCGACGGCTTGTTGGGACAGCGCGAGGTATTCCTTCAACTCGGCCGTTGAAAGATCAGTCAGGAAATCTTCACCCGTGCCGACGATATTGTCCGCAAGCTGCAGTTTTTCCTGAAGCATCTTGTCGATGCGCTCTTCCACCGTGCCCAGCGCGACGAATTTGTGGACCTGCACCTTTTTATTCTGCCCGATGCGATGCGCGCGGTCGGTCGCCTGATTCTCGACGGCCGGATTCCACCAGCGATCGAAGTGAAACACATGATTCGCCGCCGTGAGGTTCAAGCCCAAACCACCGGCTCGCAGTGAGAGCAGGAAGATCTTCGCGTCGCTGTTGGGTTGCTGAAATCGCGCGACCATTTCATCGCGCGCCTTTTGCGGCGTTCCGCCGTGCAGGTAAAGCACCGGCTGGCGCAGTCGCTGATGGAGGATCCGCTCGAGCAGCGCGCCCATCTCCGAGAACTGCGTGAAGACCAGCGCGCTCTCGCCTTCTTCGATCACTTCTTCGAGCATCTCGACGAGCCGCTCGCATTTTCCGCTGCGGCCTTCGAGCACGTCGTCCTTCGTCAGCAGCGCCGGATGGTTGCAGATCTGCTTGAGCCGCGTGAGCACCGCCAGGATCAGGCCGCGACGACGAATGCCGGACGCCTGATCGATCTGTCCGAGCATCTCGCCGGTAATGCGCTCGTACATCGCGGCCTGCTCGGCGGTCAGGTTACAGTAAACCTTCATCTCCATCTTTTCTGGCAAATCGCCGGCGACCTCCGGATCGCTCTTACTGCGACGAAGCACGAACGGGCGAATCATCTTTCGCAGGTGACCCGCTCGTTCCTGGTCCGAAAGCTTCTCAATCGGCACCGCAAACCGCTCGCGGAAATCGCGCGGGCTGCCGAGCAAGCCGGGGTTGAGCATGTCCATGATCGACCACAGCTCGGAGAGGTGATTCTCGATGGGCGTGCCGGTGAGCGCCACTCGATGCGGCGCGGACAGCGAGCGAATCGCAATGCTCGACGCCGCCGACGGATTCTTGATCTTCTGCGCTTCGTCCAGCGCGATGCGGTGCCACTTCACCTTCGTGAGATCTTCCAGATCGCGATGCGCCAGCGCATAGCTCGTGACGACGACATCATGCGCCTGCGCAGCCTTCACGAACGCGCTATTGCGCAACCGCTGCGGACCGTGATGCAGCCACACTTTCAGCTGCGGTGAAAAACGTTCGAGCTCCTTCACCCAGTTGCCAACCACGGACGTCGGCGCGAACAAAAGTGTGGGGGCAAAAAGGTGGCTGTCACCTTTTTTCTCGCCATTGCCGTTTCCGTTTGTCGCCTCTTCCCGTGCCTGGCGTTCGTGCAGGAGCAGGGCGATGAGCTGGATCGTTTTGCCGAGGCCCATGTCGTCGGCGAGGCATCCGCCGATGCCGAGATTGTCGAGGAACGTCAGCCACTGCAGCCCGCGCAATTGGTAGGGACGCAATGTGCCGGCGAACTGCGTCGGCTGTACGAGGTTTTGGATCTTCGACGCGGGCAGCTGGTCAATGAGCTGCTCGATCCACGAAGTTCCGCTGAGGCTGACGACCGGCACCGGCAGCTTGCGCGAGCCGAGGCCGTACGCGGTCTGAAACGCCTCGCGGAGCGTCATCTGGCCCGAGGATTTCTCTTTCAGGAATTCCGATGCCGCGCGCGCCGCTTCCAGATCGACGTCGACCCATCGCCCGCGAAGTTTGATCAGCGGCGAGTGATGTCGAAGCAACCGATCGAATTCGTCCGCGGTGAGTTGCGTCTCACCGACGGCGACGCGCCAGTTGAAATCGAGGAGACTGTCGAGGCCCATGCGTCCGCCGCTGATTTGCACGCCGTTCCCGCCGCGGCGCGTCGTGGGCAGTTCCAGCAGCTCTTCGTCGTCGATGGGTTCCGTCGGGCGAAGAGAAACCACAAGTCCGAGGCGCCGCTCGCGATCGATCGCCCAGTCCGGCACGAATACCTTGAACGACATCGAGCGCAACTGTTCGGCCCAGTGCCGCAGAAACAGGTGCGCTTGGCCGGTCGTCAGCTCGACGTGCGTTGGATTTGGCGTGCGGACAACGTTCTGAAGCGGCGGGAAGATCTCGGCCGCTCTTGCGAGCTCGCTGATGAAGAACTCGCGGCGTTCGGCGATGTTGCGTCCAAGCTCACCGATCGCGGCGGCGCCTTCTGCCCAGATACGCTCGGCTTCGATTGGCTCGACGCTTTCGTCTTCCGGAAACAGCGAAAAGGTCACGCGCCACTTCAGATTTTCGCTCGGCTCGGCCGGCGTTTCTTCTGCACCAACATTCTCATCTTCATCCGGTTCGTGCAGTTCGAATCCCAGCTGCCATTGTCCATTCGTCTCCCGATCGGCGAGGTTGCCGATCCACAGGCCGACCTGATCGGCGAGCTGTGCGTTGCTCTTCGGATCGCCGCCGCGAAGCGTCGGATCAGAGGACATCAGTGCGGACAACCATCGAACGGAAGCTTCCGGCGTCGGCCCCGCGGCCAGCTCGTGGATCGCTTCGAAATCCGGATCGCTCGTGACCGCCCGGCGAACCAGCGCGTCGGTCGTTTCCGCGATAAAGGACTCGACCATCGCCAGCGGCGCGTTCGCATCATCCGCAATCGCGCGGCACACGGGTGGCATCGCGTCCGCGAATTTCTGCATTCGCTCGACTTCATCCCGGCCGTCGATCATCAATTGCCACACGCCCAGCGGTTTTCCTTCGGCCACGCGCAGCGCCGGATAGAACTGCATCTGCCGCACGCGCGTCAGCACGAAGCGCGCAAGTTTTGACCAGTAGCGCGTCGAATCCGCGCAGCATTCGATGAGCGGCTCAGGAAGCGTCGCGAGGAGGTCGATCCCCTCCGCCGGCGCGAATTGAAGTGCGGGAAACGTTCGCTCGACGAGCGCGCCATCCGTGGGCAGGCGAAGTGTGATGTTGGCTTCAGAAGCGACGGAGGCGAGCAGCGCATCCGGCGTGATCTCGCCGAGCCGATCGCGCAGCTCCGCGACGCTGCCCGCGGAGGAAACCTGCTGCTGTGGATCGCCCGGAAGCATCCAGATCCACAGCGATTTCCCGTTCCAGATAGTTTGTATCGTGGTCGTGGTCGAGCTCATAACAGCCGAAGCCCGCCACCGCGCGCATCGGACCCCGCACCGTACTCGACGAAACGCTTCCGCACAATATGTGGGTTCCTTACAGAAGTGTGCGGACGAGGGTTCAGGGTTCGGGGTTCAGGGTTCAGTGAATGCATCTGCTACTGAACCCCGAACCCTGAACCCTGAACCCTGAACCCTTGTCACAAAGCGCCGCGAACGGTGTATCAATCACCGAGGCGCGACATTACATTACGGGCTCACGACGTCACCCTTTTCATCGAAAGGCATTTCTCATGGCGGACACGGAGAAGAATGACGGGCTTTCGCGGCGCGGGTTCATGAAGGCGACGGCGGCGGTGTCGGCGTTTGCGCTGGCGAGCGCGATGAAGACGAACTTCGCGTATGCGCAGGGCAGCGACCAGATTCGCGTCGCGCTGATCGGCTGCGGCGGACGCGGCACGGGCGCGGCGACCGACTGCTGTGGATCATCGCCCAACGTGAAGCTTGTCGCGATGGCCGACATGTTCAAAGATCGCCTCGATGAATCGCGAAAGAATCTCGCGGGCGAATCGAAGAAGGACGCGTCGCAGAAGGGAACCGAGGAATGGTTCGAGGTGCCCGACGATCGCTGCTTCCTCGGCTTCGACGCCTATCAGAAGATCATGGCGCTGAAGGATGTGAACCTGGTGATCCTCGCGACGCCACCGGCCTTCCGCGCGACGCACATCGCCGCCGCGGTTGAAGCCGGCAAGCACATCTTCGCCGAGAAACCCGTCGCGGTAGATCCCGTCGCCGTGCGATCGGTGCTCGATTCGTACGGCAAGATCAACGACAAGAAACTCTGCTTCGTCACGGGCACCCAGCGGCGGCACGACGCGGGCTACAACGAAGTGATCAAGCGCGTGCACGACGGCGCGATCGGCGAAATTGTTTCGGGCAATATTTACTGGAACCAGGGGAGTCTGTGGCTCCGTCCGCGGCAGACGGAATGGTCCGACATGGAAAACCAGATCCGCAACTGGATCTACTACACCTGGATTGGCGGCGACCATATCGTCGAGCAGCACATCCACCAGATCGACGTGATGAACTGGGTGATGCAGGACAACCCGACCGAAGCGTACGCGATGGGCGGACGCCAGGTGCGCACTGCGCCGCAATACGGCAACGTCTTCGACCACTTCGCGACGGAGTTCAGCTTTAAGAACGGCGCGGTCATCTCCAGCCAGTGCCGCCAGCAGGATTTCACGGACGCCCGCGTCGCCGAGCGTTTCGTTGGCGCGAAAGGCACGAGCGATCCGGCGGCGTGGATCAAGGGCGAGACGACGTTTCGCTACAAGCGTCCCGACGGCATCCTGGGGCCCTACCAGCAGGAACACGCCGATTTGATCACTGCGATCCGGACCGGCAATCAGATCAACGAAGCCAAGCGCATCGCGGAGGTGTGTTTGGCGGGGATCATGGCCCGCACGTCCGCCTACACGGGCAAAAAGGTGACTTGGGACGAGGCGATGAAGTCGGACTTGAGCATGATGCCGGAGAAGCTCGAACTTGGACCGCTGCCGGTCGGGCCTGTGGCAATGCCCGGTCAGCAACCGAAGGTGGCTTAACCCTTTTTTCTCGGGAGGGCGAGGCTCCCGCCGAGCCGGTTGTTGGCGGACGGCAACGGCTCGGCCGGAGCCTCGCCCTCCCAAGAAGATTTGTGAGCGGAGGACTTATGCACGAGAACCAACACAGCCCAACCCGGCGCGATGTAATGAAGTACGCGGCGGCGGGTGCGGCGACTATGATGATCGGAACCCAGGCTATGGCGCAAGGTGACACCCCAAGTCCGGTCGCGCTTAAAGGGCGGATCAACC
Source organism: Phycisphaerae bacterium (assembly GCA_025924315.1). Taxonomy (GTDB): domain Bacteria; phylum Planctomycetota; class Phycisphaerae; order Tepidisphaerales; family Tepidisphaeraceae; genus JAICIO01. The sequence goes on along the minus strand of JAICIO010000005.1, from coordinate 100,389 downwards.
ACTCGGTTTGCAAGTGGTGCTACAAGTGTTCGCTCGACGAGCTCGCGAAGAACGCAAAAGCGATGGGGCTCGTGGGCGTCGATCTTCTTCAACCAGAAGAATTCGCGACGGTGAAGAAGTATGGGCTCAAGTGCACGATGACCATGAGCTACAGTATTCAGAAGGGGATCAACCGCAAAGAGAACTGGGATGAATGCCTTGGCCTGATCCGCAAAAGTCTTGACGCCACCGCCGCCGAGGGTTGGGATCAGGTCATCTGCTTCTCCGGCAACCGCGCCGGCATGGACGACGGCGAAGGCATGAAGAACTGCGCCGAAGCGCTCAAGCAGGTCGTCGGCGATTTCGAGAAGAAGAAAGTCACGCTCTGCATGGAGCTGCTCAACAGCAAGCGCAATCACCACGACTACATGTGCGATAAATCAAAGTGGGGCGTCGAGCTGTGCAAGATGGTCGGCAGCGAGAACTTCAAGCTGCTCTATGACATCTATCACATGCAGATCGACGAAGGCGACGTCATCGCCACGATTCGTGAGAACCACCAGTACTTCGGCCACTACCACACCGGGGGCGTGCCGGGTCGAAACGAGATCGACGAGACACAGGAGTTGTATTACCCCGCGATTATGCAGGCGATCGTCGATACGGGCTACAAGGGCGTCGTCGCGCAGGAGTTCATCCCGAAGCGCGATCCGATGACGAGCCTGGCGCAGGCGGTCAAGATTTGCGATGTTTGAAAAACTTCTTTGCCACCGATGGGGCACCGATTTACACCGATCAAGAATCTGGCTTTGCCTTTATCGGTGTCCATCGGTGGCAAATGATTTGACGGAGGAAGCATGCGAACGCGAACGGCTGTTGTTCTCCTGAGTGTGTCGCTGTCGGTTGGGGCTTACGCGGAAGATAAGCCCGCGGCTCCAGCAGGCGCGCCTGCCGCTGCTCCCGCACCTGCTGCCCCTGCGACGACGAAGGCGGTTTCGCTTCAGACGATGGCGGAGGAGTTATACGCTTCGCTCACGCCGGAACAGAAGCCCCGCGCGACGCTGCCGTTCAATTCGCCGGAGAAGGATTCGGAAGTATTCCCCGGCGGCGTGCGTCCCGGCATTCCATTGAGCGATCTCGCCGAGCCCCAGCGGGCGAAGGCGATCGCGATGCTCACCGCCTTCACCTCCGACTACGGCAAGAAGAAGATCGAAGAAGTCTCGCAACAGGACAACCCCAAAGGCCTCGGCCGCTATTACCTCGTGTTCTTCGGCGAACCGGGACCGGGCAAAACCTACGCGTGGCGGTTGGCGGAGCATCACCTCACGATCGTGCACATGGAAGTGGAGAAGGGCGAGCCGAAGTCGTTTGGCCCGATCCTCCTCGGCGCGAATCCGCCGACGCTGTGGAACGACGAAGAAGACAAGATGATGGCGCTCTTCGCCGCACTCTCGCCTGAAGAGAAGGAAAAGTGCGTCATGAAGGGCAAGGCGATCAGCAGCGAGCCGATGAAGGATCTCGGCCTGAAGGTGAGCGAGCTGTCCGACGCCGCGAAAGCCAAAGCGCGCGATATCCTCGAAAACCGCCTCTCCTTCTTCTCCCCGCAAATCCGCTCGCGCATCGAAACGATCCTCAAGCAAGAAGGCGGCATCGATACCCTGCGTGTCGCATTCTGGGGCAACGCGACCAAGCGCTGCGCCGACGGCGGGCGATGGGATTTCAAGCTCGGCAACGGCCAGAGCTTTCTGTGCGATTATGAAAACACGCGCGGGCACATCCACATGTCGATGAAGGGTAAGCTCGCGACGGAGAATCCGGCGAAGTAAAGTTCAGCGGCTGTGTCAATCTTGTAGGGTGCGCTTCAGCGCACCGGTTATTTCTCTCGACGAATGAATAACTGGTCCGCTGAAGCGGACCCTACTTTGCTTCTCTCACCCACGCTTGGACTTTCGGATTTGACCGAAGCAGTCTCGCCGCTTCTTTCTCGCCAAGAACTGTAAGAGCGGTCGAGAGGCTGTCGCTCGTCATGCCATCGGGCGCGACGATTGTAGCGGCGAAGTGATTCGTCAGGCCGAGGCCGGTGTGCGGATCGACGACGTGCGAATAGCGCTTGCCGGCGATCTCGATGAATTGTTCGGTGTCGCCTGAGGTTGAGATTGCGCAATTGGCGAGCGTGAGGCGACTGGGCCCGCGCGGAATCTTTTGCTCGATCTCAATGGTCCAGCCTTTGGTATCGGGCGGGGCGTCGCCGAGGACGATGTCGCCGCCGGCTTCGAACATTGCGATGGGCAGGCCGTTGTTCTTCAGTGTTCTAATCGCCTCATCGCCCGCGAAGCCTTTGCCGATCCCGCCGAGGTCGAGCTTCATGTTCGCGACGAGGAGTGTGGCGGTGTGATTCTTCTCGTCGAGTTTGAGCTTCTGCCAGCCGACAGACTGAAGCGCTTTTGAAAGATCGTTCGATGCGGGCATCTGTTTCGATTTCCGCGCCGCGCGCCACAGCTTCACGACGGGTCCGACCGTGATGTCAAACGCGCCGCCGGTTTTCTCCGCCAGTTCCTGCGAGGCCTTTATCACGTTGAACAAATCGTTGCTCACCTTCACTGGCTTCCCGACCGGTTGATCGCAGAGGCGCATCACTTCGCTCGTCGGGCGATAGTCGCTCATCACATCTTCGAGCTGCGCGATGCGGGCGAACGCTTTGGTGCATCCATCCTCCGCTTTCTCCTGCGAATCCGCATACACCGTCAGCCGCACTTGTACGCCCATGTGCAGTTCGGCATATTCGTAGCGCTGCGGCGACTGCGCGAGCAACGCGGGCGCGAGCGACAGGTACAAGAGTGTGACGAGAGGAATGCGCAACATGATTCGACAGATCGCCGTGGGGTTGGGACTCTTCTGTGCCGGCACGATCCTCGCCGCCGGTAAGCCCGCGAGCAAGCCCGCGTCTGAACCGACTCCGCTACCGAAAATGGGTGAGAAGTTCGAAGAGCGCATCCCCGGCACGCTCGTGCGCTTCGACATGGTTCCGATTCCTGCCGGCAAAGCCAGCGCGCCTTCGACGCAGCAGAGCAAAGACATCGAGCAGCAGGTCAAGCCGATCTGGATGAGCAAGACCGAAGTCACGTGGGACATGTACGATGTGTGGGCTTTTCAATTCGATCTGACCGAGGAACAAAAGGCCGCGGGCGTCGATGCCAAATCGCGGCCGAGCAAACCGTACGGCGCGCCCGATCGCGGGTTTGGACACCAAGGTTATCCGGCGCTGGCGGTGACCGATCGCTCCGCGAAGAACTTCTGCGAATGGCTGTCGAAAAAGACCGGCAAGCACTATCGACTGCCGACGCAGGCCGAGTGGATGTACGCCTGCCGCGCGGGCATCGACGACAAAGACCAGCGCACGCCGCTCGCCGATCGCGCCTGGTACGTCGACAACGCCGATGAGAAAACCCATCCCGTCGCGACGAAGAAGCCAAATACGTGGGGCCTTTACGACATGCTCGGAAACGTCGGCGAGTGGGTGATCAATCCCGATGGCAACTCCGTCGTCATCGGCGGGTCGTACGTCGATGAGGCCGAAGACGTCGCATGCGACAAAGTGAAGACGCAAAAGCCCAATTGGAACATCACGGATCCGCAGAATCCGAAGAGCCGCTGGTGGCTGTCGGATGCGTGGTTCGTGGGCTTCCGGATCGTGTGCGATGGCTGATTTCCGAGAGTAAACGGCACCCCTTTCCCACCTTGTCAGGTCCGATATCGCGATTCGCCGCTGGTGCCGATGCAGCGTCGCTTTGGCCTTGCGGCTGCGTTGAACGACTTGATATGAGTGATCGGTCTTTCGACCGCTTTCACGAGTTGTTTTCATGCCGAAGTTCACGACTGCTTTTATTGTTGATTCTCTTGAACCGCGAATGCTGATGGCCGCGACGCGCGTGGCGGTCATTGGTGATTTCTCGTCGGACGAGCAAACCGCGCCGACGCGCGACGTGGCGAACCTTGTGAAGAGCTGGTCGCCCGATGCGGTCGTGACCGTGGGTGACAACAATTATCCCGATGGCGCCGCCAGCACCATCGATGCCAACATCGGCCAGTGGTACGGCCAGTACATCTATCCGTATCACGGCTCGTACGGATCGGGCGCGAGCGACGGAGTGAACCATTTCTGGCCGGCGCTCGGCAACCACGACTGGAATACCGGCACAGACAAACCTTACACCGACTATTTCACGCTTCCCGGCAACGAGCGTTATTACACGACGCAAGTCGGCAACGTCGGCCTCTTCATCGTCGACAGTGAATCGCAGGAACCGGACGGCACGAGTGCGAGCTCGGTGCAGGGACAATGGCTCAAGAGCGCGCTGGCGAATTCGAGCGCGACGTACAAGCTCGTTTTCTTCCACCATCCGGCGTACTCGTCGGGTGGGATGGGAAGCAATACGTACATGCAGTGGCCGTTCCAGCAGTGGGGCGCGACCGCGGTCTTCAACGGACACGATCACGACTACGAACGCATCCTGAAGAACAACTTCCCCTACTTCGTCGATGGCCTCGGCGGAGAGAGCATCGTCGGTTTTGGCTCGACGGTCTCCGGCAGCCAGGTGCGCTACGCCGGCGACTACGGCGCGATGAAGCTCGACGCGACGGATACGGCGCTCACGCTGCAGTTCATCACGCGCACGGGACAGGTGATCGATACCTACACCATTGCCGCTCCATCAGGCGGAGTCAGTGGCTCAGGCTCGGGCGCAGGTTCTGGCGGCACGACGACCACGACGACCACCAGCACGCTGATTCCCACCGGCTCGGCATGGAAATACCTCGATGACGGCGCCGACCAGGGCACCGCCTGGCGCGCGATCTCGTTCAACGATTCATCGTGGCAGAGCGGAAATGCGCAGCTCGGTTACGGCGATGGTGACGAAGCGACCGTGGTGAGCTATGGGCCGAGAGCGAAGAACAAATACATCACCACGTACTTCCGCAAGACCATTTCGATCGCGGATCCGTCTGCGATCGATAGCCTCGAGCTCAACCTCCTGCGCGATGATGGAGCGGTGGTCTATCTCAACGGCACGGAGGTCTATCGCACCAATATGCCCGGCGGAAACATCAGTTTCACAACAAGAGCCAGCACGGCGGTCGAAGACAACAGCTTCCACACGGCGAGCATCGATCCTTCGCTCCTCGTCGCCGGCAACAATGTCATCGCGGTCGAAGTGCATCAGGCCAAGCCGGATGATCCCGACCTAAGCTTCGACTTCTCGCTCAGCGCGACAGTGACGACGACGATGACCACGGCGACGCTGCCGGCCGCGCCGTCGAATCTCAATGCACTCGCGGTCTCTTCTTCGGCGGTGCAGCTCACCTGGACCGACAACGCGACCAATGAGACCGGTTACAAGATCGAGCGCTCGACGAACGGCATCGATTTTGTCGAGATCGCGCCATCGCTGGGCAACGTCACGTCCTATCTCGACAGCGGCGTGAGCGCCGGCGTGAAGTACTATTATCGCGTGCGCGCGTACAACGCCGCGGGCGACTCCGGCTATTCTAATGTCGCGAGCGCGACGCCGACGAGTGGCTCGACGTCATCGGGCGCGGTGCTTATCCCGACCGGCGATGTGTGGAAATATCTGGACGACGGATCGGACCAAAGCACCGCATGGCATTCCGCTTCGTTCTCCGATTCGACCTGGAAATCCGGCCCCGCGCAGCTCGGTTACGGCGACGGGGATGAAACCACCGTCGTCAGCTACGGCCCCGATCCGAAGTGGAAGTACATCACGACGTATTTCCGCAAGAGCTTCACGGTTTCCAATCCGTCGCAAATCACAGCCCTTTCGCTTTCCCTCCTGCGCGACGACGGCGCGGTCGTTTATCTCAACGGCACCGAAATCTACCGAAGCAATATGCCCGCCGGCACGATCGATTACAGCACCCTCGCGGTCGATGCGGTGGAAGACACGAGCTTTCACTCCGCGAGCGTTAATCCCGCACTGCTCGTCGCCGGCAACAACGTCATCGCGGTTGAAGTGCATCAATCGGATGCTTACAGCAGCGACATCAGCTTTGATTTCGAGCTTACCGCGTCGCAGAGCGCGACGACGCAATCCATCCATTCCACGACCAGCACGATCGCCACAACCGCACCACTGGCGGATCAAACGCCGTCGAATCTGTTCAACGACGACACCATCATCGCGAGCGTGCTTTTGTAGGGTCCGCTTCAGCGGACCGGTTATTCGCCTTTCAGTTTCGCGCTCAACTCTTTGCATTCAAAGCAAATCCAACCATTCCGCCGCCGGTAAGTAGCGCGCCGCACTTTGGCAAGCTGGGAAGTCGCGCGCCGAGTTTCAATTCTTTTTCGATTTCCAACCGATTTTAAGGATTGTCGATTCGTTTCGTTCGGGGCTAGGGTGCGCGCGTTCAAGTCTTTCGTGGGTGTTCGATAGTCGTTTACCGGTCGTAAAAAATGAAAGTGCCGAATCGCCAGGACGGCGTGTGCAGGCATTTCCTACGCACACGGGACCTCATCGAGTTTCTCGAACCTCGGATGCTCCTCGCCTCGACGCGCATCGCGGTGATCGGAGACTTCTCATCCGACGTGCAGACCGCGCCGACGCGCGACGTCGCGGCGCTCGTGAAGAGCTGGGCACCCGGCGATGTCGTCACCGTGGGCGACAACAACTATCCCGACGGCGCCGCCGACACGATCGATCAGAACATCGGCCAGTGGTATCACTCCTTCATCGCGCCGTACAAAGGAACCTACGGCGCCGGACCGGCCGACGGGCAAAATCATTTCTGGCCGTCACTCGGCAATCATGATTGGAACACGGGCACCGACCAGCCCTACACCGATTACTTCACGCTTCCCGGCAATGAGCGCTATTACGCGAAGCAGATCAACAACGTGGGCCTCTTCATCATCGACAGCGATGATCATGAGCCCGATGGCAACACTTCGACTTCAGTGCAGGCACAATGGCTGAAGAGCGCGCTCGCGAATTCGACCGCGACGTTCAAGCTCGTGTTCTTTCATCATCCCGCGTATTCGTCCGGCGAGCAGGGAAGCACGCCGAACATGGAATGGCCTTTCCAGGCGTGGGGCGCGACGGCCGTGTTCAATGGCCACGATCATGATTATGAGCGGATCGTGCGCAACAATTTCCCGTACTTCGTCGATGGCCTCGGCGGGGAGAGCATCCGCGATTTTCCAGATGTTGTGACCGGAAGCCAGGTGCGCTACGTGGGCGATTATGGCGCGATGAAGCTCGACGCCACCGACACCGCGCTCACGTGCCAGTTCATCACGCGCACCGGAGAACTGATCGACACGTACACGATCGACGCGCAGGCATCAAACCAGAACAACACGACGATCATCCCGACCGGAGCAACCTACAAATACCTCGACAACGGCAGCAATCAGGGCACCGCCTGGCGGGCAACGACCTTCGACGACAGCACGTGGAAATCCGGCGCCGCGCAACTCGGCTATGGCGACGGCGACGAAGCGACGGTCGTCGGGTACGGCGGCGACGCGAGCAACAAGTTTATCACGACCTATTTCCGCAAATCGTTCGACGTGTCCGATCCATCGTCACTTTCTGCGCTGACGCTGAACCTGCTGCGCGACGACGGAGCCGTCGCATACCTTAACGGCACGGAAGTCTTCCGCACCAACATGCCCACCGGCACGATTACGTCGAGCACACTCGCGAGTGAAGCGATCGAAGACAACACCTACTACACGGCGAGTATCAGTCCGTCGTTGCTGGTGGCGGGGACGAATGTGCTCGCCGTCGAAGTGCATCAGGCGGATCCGACCAGCAGCGACATCAGCTTCGATCTCTCGCTCATTGGCGCGCAAAGCGGAACGACCACGACAACCGCCCCCGCCGCCCCGACGAACCTCAACGCCGCCGCGACATCCTCTTCGCAGATCCAGATCAGCTGGACCGATAATGCAACGAACGAAGCGGGCTATCGCATCGAGCGATCAACCGACAACGTGAACTTCGCTGAAATCGCGCAGTCGCTCGGCAACGTGACGTCGTTCATCGACAGCGGACTGAGTGCGAGCACGAAGTACTACTACCGCGTGCGCGCCTACAACTCCGCGGGCAACTCCGCATATTCCAACGTCGCCAGCGCCACAACGCAGACGGGCACGACGAGCACCAGCATCACTTACATTCCCGTGGGCGCGACCTGGAAGTATCTCGACAACGGCACCAACAAGGGCACGACGTGGCGGGCGACGACCTTCAATGATAGCGCATGGAAATCCGGCGCCGCGCAACTGGGTTACGGCGACGGCGATGAAGCGACGGTCGTCGGCTACGGCGGCGATCCAAACAACAAGTACGTCACGACCTATTTTCGAAAGAGCTTCACGGTAGCGGATGCCGCTCAGATCTCCGCGGCGGCGCTGCGCATCCTGCGGGACGATGGGGCCGTCGTGTATCTCAACGGCACGGAAGTCTTCCGAACGAACATGCCGACGGGCACGATCGGTTATCGCACGGAAGCGAACGTCGCGATCGAAGACACGTCGTATTATTCGACGACGATCAGCCCGAGCCTTTTCGTCACAGGCACAAACGTCATCGCGGTGGAAATTCATCAGGCCGACGTGACCAGCAGCGATATCAGTTTTGATTTCGCGTTGACCGCGACAACGCATTAAGCGAACGATCCGCCGCAACTACGCGACGCTTGCGGTCGCTCGCTTGCGAGCGGAGGTGTGACGTGCGACGACGTCGCCGTTCGTGAGGGATGTTGCCTCGCTGCTCAGCTCGCCCATCAGCCGCAGGACGTGCTCGACGTTTTTCCACTGATCGAAGCGCTCGATCTCCCACGAATGCCCCCAGAGGTGAAAGACGCCACCGACCTGGATCGCCCGGCGCATCATCGACTCGGCGGACTTCGTCCAATCGCCGCTGGAACCGCGGGTGAGGTAATTCCACGCGTTGCTCACGCTCGTTCGCTTGAGCGCGTTGCGAAGATACGTGGCGGCACCGTGCGGATGGGACTGCATTGTCGTCGGCATGATGCACAGGCCGTTCACGCAGCGAGGACGGGCAAGCGACATCAGTTCGACCGTTCGCACGCCGCGGTATCCCGCATCGCGCGCGAATTGCAGATGCCGCGCCGTGTGTTTCCCCGCCGGCGGGCAGAACATCGTGCACGGCTTGCCCGTCACGTCCTGCACCCAGGTCTTGGAGACTTTGATCTCGATCGACGCGTTCGTGTCGTCGGTCGTCGTGAGAAAGACATGATTGAGCGTGTGCGCGCCGATCTCGAACGACTCGCTGAGCTTCGCCATCTCGTTTTCGCTCATCACGCCACTGTCGATGTGCCGCGGAATGTAGAACGTGCCGCGCAGACCGTAGCGCGCGAGCATCTCCGCGATGCGGAAATCCAGCGGATTCCCGTCGTCCCAGCTGGTGGTGAAGATGGCCGTCTTCGTCGCTGCCATGAGTCGTCACTAGGGTCATCCTGAGCGGAGCGAAGGATCTCGTTCGAGCGCACCTCTCGATCCCGAGATCCTTCGCTTCGCTCAGGATGACAGCGCGAGATTTCCTTCTAAGCCATGTGCCCGCGCGATCGCGTTCTCGTAAATCCGCATCAGGCGCTCGTAGTTGGCCGGCGCCGTGTATTTCGTTTCGAACTCGTGTCGCGCCTGCACGCGCATTTGCGCGAGCAGCTCCGGCTCATCGAGCAACTGCTGCACGCGATCGGCCAAATCCTGCGGGCTGCCGGGCGCGAAGCGCAATCCGGTGCGGCCTTGATCCACCACGTCCGCCATCGCGCCGTGATCCGTCGCGACGACCGGCGTGCCGCGCGCGTAGGCTTCGATCGCGACGCGACCGAAGGTTTCGTAGCACTGCGACGGAAAGATCAGCATCTTCGCGCGGCCGACGATTTCGTAGATCTCGTTGAGCGACTTACGCCCGAGCCATTCGATCCGAGGGTCGCCCTTCAGCGCGGACTGCACCTGCGGCGCGAGCGGACCGTCGCCGATGATCTTCAGCGGGCAGTTCGCGGCGAGCTTGTCCCACGCGGCGAGCAGCGTCTCGACGCCTTTTTCGAACGACAGACGTCCGACGAACACCGTATAATCCCCATCGCCGGGACCGACACCCGGATCCGTCGGCAGGAAGTGCGGCTTCACGACGATCTTATCCGCGGGTAGTCCGCCTTCCACGAACTTTCGCTTGGCGGATTCGGATGGCGTGATGTACGTGTCTACCGCGTTTCGCCACGTGCCGGCGAGGTTGTGAATCGTCAGCGAGGTCGCGCACATCGCGCTCGCGGCGAAACTTCCGCGATAGCACCGGTTGATCACGCCGGGCAGCTTGGTCTTTTTGTGCAGGCAGTCTTCGCACACCTTGCCGTCACGGAAGAAGACCGCGTTGGGGCACAAAAGACGAAAGTTGTGCAACGTCTGCACGACGGCCGCGCCGCCTTCGCGCGCGGCGGCGTAAGCGGCCGGCGAGATCAGCGGAAACGTGTTGTGAAAGTGCACGACATCCGGTTTCACCTCGCGAATTACGTCGGCGAGTTTTGCCTTGCTATCGCGATTCCACGTCGTCTTCACCGCCAGCGAGATCCGGCTCATGCCGTCGATCTCGTCGTTGTGCATGATGAAGCGCACCGGCTTGTGGCCGTACGATTCGAGCAGCTCAGTCTCGGCGGCGAAGACCTGGTCCTCTCCGCCCGGCTGCTGATAGAAGTTGTGCGCGACAATGATCCGCATTGCTTTCGTAGGGTGTGCTTCAGCACACCGTTTCTCCCGAAGATGGTGTGCTGAAGCACACCCTACAACTCACTCCAACTCATTCAGAGCTTCCGGGTAATTCTTGTAAATCCAAATCGACGCCATGCCGGTGCCGACGATCGTCCAGAACCAGATTCCGCCCATCGGTCCTTCGATGAACACGTCGAACGAGCCGTTGATGAGGAACGCGAGCCAGAAGGCGAAGACGAACATGAAGAACTTCGTCCATCGCTCATCGCCGGCCATTCGCGCGCGGAGGTAATTCAGCAGGAGCGTCGAGCCGTAGAAGAGATGCAGCGCCGCCCAGATGAGAATCCCCGGCACGCCGGTGCGCGCGAGAATCGTCATGTGCACGTTGTGCGGGCTGCGCAGCGTGCCGTCGCCGACCTGATAGCCATCGTCGTCGGCGAGGTTCACGCCGAAGCCTTTCCCGCTCCAGAAATACTTCCCATGAATCGTGTAGTTGACGATGTCTGTCCACCACTCGAGCCGCCACTCCTTCGTGCCTTCCAGGCCGACCTTGTGGCTCTGGCCGGTGATCGACATGATGTTGTCCACGACCTGCTGGAACGAAACTTCCCGGTCTTTTCCGCCGGGCACCGGAATCTTCAGATCCGACGCCCAGAGCAGAAAGAGCGACAGGACGATCATGGTGCCAAGCCGCCACGGCGGAATGCTCTTCGGCCGAAGGACCATGCACAGGCCGAGCACAATGAGGAACGTAATCAGCCCTGCGCGGTCAATCACGCCCATGATCGCGACGCATCCGGCCATGAGCGCGACCCACGGCCACTTGGCATCCTTCTCATAGCCCGCGATCCAGAAACAGATAATGCCCGCGAGGTGCACAAGCACGTCGCCTTCCTTCAGCTGGATGATGTGCTGGTCGGCGAACGGCCATTTGGGAATGGCGTCGTGCAGAAAGTGCGTGATGAAGTAGATGCAGGGAATCGCGCACAGGAAGACGCGCCAGAACTTGCGATACCACTGGATGAGTTTCACCAGCCGCGTGGGCTCGGACATCAGCACGGCGGCAATGACGAACGCGAAGATCGAATAACCATACGTGACGGCATCGCGAAACGTGTCGAATCCGTAGACGGAAATGTACGGGATCGTCGCAATCAGTCCGCAGATGAAGAGCGGATAAATCGCGACCGCCTGCGGAAGCGTGAGAACGCGCCACCAGCCGTTGATCGAGAGAAACGTGACCACGCCCAGCAGCAGCGAGATCTCGCCGATAAACAGGGGCGGAACGCCGAGGTACGCGAACCCGCGGCCGTCGATCGCATATCCCGCGAGCACGATCGCGAGGAAGATCAGAAACCGTCGCGGCAGATCGATGTCGAGGCGCGCGGCCGTGCTCACCTGAGGCAAGGCGGGCATCTGCATGGGCGAGTGGGCGCGCATAGTGATTTATCGGAGCGCCAAAGCCTCGACGTAAGCCGCGACCATCGCTTCGCGGGAAAAACGCTGCTGAAAGCGCTCTTTCGTCTTCGTGCCTGCATCGCGACGAACCGCAGGGTCCGAGAGAATCGGCCGCAGGAGGTTCAGCGACGCGTTCACGTCCGTTTCGGAAAGCCGGACGGTCGGCCCGAGCTGTTCGAGCAATTCCCCCGTCCCACCGGTCGGGATGGCGGCGATGGGCAGGCCCGCCCGCGCGGCTTCGATGAGAGCGACCGGGCAGTTCTCTTTCTTCGCGTAGTGGATGTACAGATCCGCGACCGGAAGCAACGCCGCGACATCTGTACGATGACCGAGAAGCAGCACGTTGTTCTGCAATCCGAGCTTCGCGATCTTCTGTTCGATCTCAGCCCGCTGCGTGCCGTCGCCGATCAGTACGAGCTTCGCCTTCGGAAATTCGCCAACCACTTTCGCGAAGAGATCGAGCATCGCGATCTGATTCTTTCGCGGTTCGAGCGTGCCGACGCTGATCATCACGATGTCGTCGCCGCTCAGCCCGAGTGTGGCGCGGCGCACGGGCGCGACATCCACCGAGCTGGCGATGCCGTTCCAGATCACGTCCGACTTTCGCGTCGGAAGGCAGCGCTCGCGCTCGATCACGTCCTTCGCCCAGCCGGAAACATAGATCATCTGATCGACGCGCTGCACGGCGTTCGTCTCAAGGTCCAGCACGCCTTGATAGGCTTTCTCGTCTTTCAGTTCCCCGCGATCGCGGTATTCGGTCGCTTCGCTGTAATTAAAGTGGACCACCATCGCGACGCGGAAGCTGGCGCGCAGCTTGTCGCGGGCGTCGAGGGCGGCGCGGGCGCTGAGCGGACATTGCGCGATGACGACGTCGGCCGGTTCCTGCGCCAGCTCGCGCGTGAGAACTTGCCGGAGCGCGACGAGATGCCAGAAGCGGTAATACCGCGTCGCCCAGGTTTTGTTGAGCGGAGAGACAAGGAGACGCTTGAGCGCGAAGACCGGAATCCACATTGGCCCGCGAGAGAAAGGGCTTTCGACCGAGCAATCGATTCCCGCCGCGAGAAGTCCGCTGTGCAGCGCGTCGGTATGCGTGTGCACGCCGGTTTCGCCTTTTGGCGTGTTGACAGTTGCGATGACGACGCGCGCGGACTTCGCCGCGGAATGCGACGGCGCGATCGCTTGCGGAGCACTCAGTCCCGGAATGAAGGTGGATGTCGCCGCTTTCATGCGAGGGCCGCCTCTTTCGCGTGTTGGGTCATCAGGCCGAGCAGATCTTCGTACCACTCGAGCATTGAATTGCTGCGGTCATAACCTTCGCCGTAAAGCCGCGCGAGCTGGTCGATGATCGCGACCTGTTGGATCGCATTCGTCTGCCGCGACAAGAGGCCGAGCGGTCTCGTCCGCGCGTGATGCTTGAGGAATTCGTTCGCCGATCGCGGCGACCAGCCTTGCATCTCGTGGCCGATCTGAAGATGGAAGTGCAGCTCATCGAGGAGCGGAAGGCCGTCGAGCTCGCCGTATTCCCAGTCAAATGCGGCGAGCGCGCCGTCGTGCTCGCGAAGGTTCCACGGCGCGAAATCGCCGTGCACGATGGTTGAAGGAACGCTCGTTTCACTGAGGATCGGCAGCAGCGCTTCGAGGCGCCCGCAAAGTTCCGGCAGCGCGCGGAGTTGTTCGCGCAACCGAACGATCATCGCGCAATCGCTGGCGTGTTGACGCCGCCCGTGCTGCATCGTTTCGAGCAGCTCGCGATGAAGATCGGTGAACCGCGCGGACGTGACTTCGCCCGGCAGCACTTCCTGGATGAGCACAAACGAGCCGTCGACCTCGCCCGCGAAAACCATCCGCGGGGCGATGGGGCTGCGGAGCTTTTCGAGCTCCGCGAGGAGGGCTGCTTCGCGGTGGACGAGACGCTCGGAAAGTGGAGAGCCCGCTATTTTCGCGAAACCGAGGACTTCGCCGCGCTGGGATAGGATCGCGGCGGAGGTCTTTCGGTTTCGCGCGGGTTCGGGCGCGCCGGCGCTGAGGGCAAGGTGAATCTTGTGGTTCGGGAAGAGCAGTTCTCCCTGCCGCTGAAGCGGCGGGGCCTCGGTCTGGGCGACGAGGATCTGGTCGCGATACCAGATGGGAATGCGCGTGTAGGCAATGAGCTTTGCCGCGCGGACTTTCAATCGGGCGCTGAACTTCGCGGGCGAATAGAGCGAAAACGCCGCGGTCGAGATCGCCGGCGATTCGAGCGGGACGAACCAGCGCGCGTTCTCGAGGCTTGGAAGGACGGCGAAGCGGCGCACGTATTGATAGCGCGGATCGAGCTTCGCGCCGCCGCGACAATTGATCGCGACGAACGCGTCGTCTTTCACGCTCGCGATGTTCTCGCACGAGTAGACCGGGATCCGTCGCTGGCCGGTCTTTCGCGCGAGCAGTTTTCCAAACCACTCGGGAACGTTCGGCGAAGCGATGAACTGAGCGTCTGCGGGCAACAACGCGGTCCACGTCATCGGAGCGGGCACGCTCATGACAGCCGCTCCAATCCGAGCTGTTGCTCGGCGCGGGCCCTCATGACCCCCAGGATTGCCTCGGTGACGTCCGCCACCGTTTTGTCGATCGACTGTGATGAGTCCACGATCAAGCCGTTCTCAAGTTCGCGCACGAGGGACACGTAGCCATTGCGCTGCCGCGTGGTTTCTTCGAGCGAAACTTCCTTCTTTCGATTCCAGATGACGAGTGGATCGGCATCGAGCGCGATGACGAGATCCGGCCGAGGCGCGACGGCCCAGATGGCCTTGAGCATCCAGATCGGACCGGAATAGCGATACCGCTTCGGGTCGACCATCGCGTCGAGCAGGTAGCGGTGGCCGAGCACGAGCGACGACCGCGCGCGGGCGGGGTGAATCGTCGCAAAATAACCGACGGTATAGCAGCAGAACCACCAGCCGACCTTGAGCATCGACGCCGCGAACGAGCGCGGCGGCAACGCGTGCGGCGAGGGCTTCTGCTGCATGTGCAGCGGAAGAAGCGACGGCGCGAACGTATGGTAGTCGGTGCGGAGGAACGCGCCCTTAAGCCGCTCGCGCACCAGGTCGATCACAGTTGATTTCCCAACGCCATCCGGACCGAGGAACACGACGTGCAACCCGCACGGCGGTTTGATCCAGCGCATCGCGCGGCGCGTCCAGCTTCCGACGAAGAGGCGAACCGTCGCGAGGGGCGATTGCTTGAAGGAGCTGCGGAGCAACTCATCGCGCAGGAAGCGGATGTTCTCCATCACGCCGACCCAGTTGCCCGTCTCGGCGGCGTTGCGAATCACGTAGCTGCTGGGACCGGAGAAGAAGCGACTGATCTCCTGCGTGCAGCCGGCGGGGTCTTGCTTGAAGAGCGCCTGGAGCTGCTGGAGATGCCGATCCTTGAAGGACGCTTTTGAAATGCGATTGGCGAGGATGCAGCCAAATTCAGTCGAAGCCTTTGGGATCCAGAACGAGCCGTGATGTTTCCGCTCGTCGAGAATCTGCTGCCCGCGATAGAAGCGGCGATGCGGGCTCATCTCGTAGTCGGACGAGACATGCATCTGCAGGAACGCCGGCGTGCCGTCGCTTTCATTGGTCCGCAGGACGACGAGCTGTGCGCCGTCGTTGAGCCACTGGACGATTTCGCCGCCGACTTTCGTGCGGTTTTCGTGAATCGTGCTGGCGAGTTGTTTCGGCAAAACGCTTCGCGGCATGATGCAATCGACGTCACCGCTGACGGTTTCGGGATAACCCTGGTAGCCGTGCATGACGCAGAAGGGCGTTTGCGTTTCGTCGAGCGTGGTGAAGACGTTCTTAAGCAATCGGCCTGCGGCTTCGGACGGCGGCGCGTCGTGCGAATCGGCTTCGCGCGAGTTGTGCTCGTCGGTTGCAGGCGTTTCGCTCGTGCGCTTTCCGTAGACCGCGAATGAGTAGAGCACTTGGATGAGCGTGCCGGTGATCATCGCCATCACCGCGCCGGACAGGCCGACCAACTTGATCAGCGGAAGGCTGATCGTCAGCGCCACCACCCCGCCGATCAGATTGCCGACGAAGACGGCGCGGGTCTTGTGCTTTGCAGTCAGCGCGGCCGACATCACCATCTGCATGTAGCTGAGGAACGCGCACATCGAGTAGAGGATCAGGATCGACGCGTCACTGCTGTATTTGGGCAGGACGAAGCGCAGGATCGGCAGCGCAAAGAGCGCCATCAGCATGCAGTATCCGCCGGCGACCGGGATTACGACGGCGAAGACTTTCGAGAGTTCTTTGTTGATCGACTTGTGAATGTCGCCGGCGAGTTGCTTGGCGAAGTAGATCGGCAGAACCGTGCCGAGCGCAAACGAGAGCACGCGCATCGGGCCGAAGAGAATCTGCGCCGCCCGAAGATCGCCCGCGGCGGCGAACCCGAGGATCAGCGCGGCGATGTACAGGTACATGTGGATGGAGGTGAGCCATCCGAGCAGCTCTGCGCCGGCGAGCCATTTGCCGAAGGTCCAGTTCTCGCGCATCGCGCCGGGCAGTAAATCCCACGTAAGGCTGTGGCGCAGTTGCCACACGCCAACGAGCGCCGCGAGCATCGATGTGACGGCGAGGGCGTAGAGCGCGAGCGTGCCACTGAGATGGCCGTACCAGTAGAGCAGCGCGATGATCGCGGTCTGACCGCCGTAGCTGATGATGTCGTTCCAGAACGCGCCGTCGACTTTGCCTTCGGTGTAGAGCACGCGCCGGCAGAATTCTTGGATCTGCCACGCGAAGATCGACGCCGCCAGCGCCAGCAGAAGCGGCGCGGCTGCCCATCCGGCAATCAGCGCGATCACCCAGACCAAAAGGCTGATGACCGTGCCGAAGATCGCGAGGTAAAGCTGTCCGACCCCGATCGCGGAGGTGTAGCGAGCGTAGTCGCTTCGACCATGCCGCGAGGTGCCCAGCACATTATGGGGCTGCGTCACCAAACCGGACTGGATCATGTTCGCGAAGAGCAACGCGGAGTAGATCAGCGTGAACGCGCCGAAGTCGTCTTTGGTGAGGGCGCGCCCGGCGAGCATCATCGTGACGAAGTTGGTCGCGGAGATGAGGATCTGGTCGGCGCCGGCCCAGACGCTGCGGCCGAGGCGGCGCTTGCGAACGACAGGCTGATCAACCGCTTGAAATGACAGCGTTGCAACGGACATACGCCTACAGCCCACTTCCCGGGGTGATGCCCCAACGTCAGACGAGCGCACCGAGCCCGCAGCACGCGGACGCGAGCGAAGACACGCCTGTTGTTCAAATCCTCGAAGACGCCGCGAAATATGTACGAAACCCACTGCGGCGGCCTGAAATCAGGTGTCAGAACCTTTGATCGAGTGGACTATACAACGTGTTTAGGACGGGGCTTGGCGAGACCCCTTGTTTTTGGGGCGGGTGCCAATAAGCGGGGTTAATCTGCGCGGGTTGTAACGAAGTTATCGGCCGCGAAGGCTCGCGAAACTCTTCATTTTAAGCGGCATTCGAAACTGTAGCTGCCGGACTGAAGCTCGAAATTCGGATGCCCTGCGGTACTCCCTTTCGCCTCCACGCCTTCAACCTGATCGACGGACTTGCCGCCTTCAGTCACCGACTTCGGATCCGTCGTCGGCAACGTGAGCGTCGCGGAAGTGTTTGCGGGAATTTCGAGTTCGAGGCGCAGTTTGTCCCCGTCGCGCTTCCACTCAACGGCAATCGTGCCGTGCATCGTCTGGTGATGCGCTTTGACGTCGGTGAGATCGCCGACGACGTTCGGTCGAAGGAAGAAGTGTTCGAACCCCGGCGAGGCGGGATCGGCCTGGATGCCGGCCAGCGCTTTATAAAACCACGCGACGACATCGCCGTACATGATGTGAATCCGCGAGGCGCTGCCGTCCCAGTTTTCCCACAGCGTCGTCGCGCCTTGCTTGATCCAGTTGCCCCAACTCGGCAGATCGGTTTGCGTCGCGATTTTGTAGCCGATGTCCGCCCGGCCGTGATCGAGCAGCGCCTGCATGACCCACTTCGCGCCGAGAATGCCGGTGTCGAGATGTTTGTTCCGCTTTTCGACGGCTTTTACGAGATTGTCAAAGACGTGCTCGCGTTCTAATTTCGGAGCAAAGCCGAAGACGAGTGCGCAGGCCTGAGCGGTCTGCGTCCCTTCGGCATAGTTGCCCGTCTTCGGATCGAAGAAGGTCTTGTTGAGCGCTGCCGAGATTTGCTCGGCCAGGTCGGCGTATTTCTTCGCATCGGCGTCGTTGCCAAGCATCTTCGCGATGCGTGAAACGATCTGTGCATCCTGCAGGTAATACGCGGTCGTGACGTAATCGGTGTTGGTCTTGTCGTGAAACGGCGCCCAATCGCCCAGCGGGGCGCCATGGACGATGTGATCGTTCGTGCGGCTCGACAGGAAATCGACGTACTTCTTCATCGCCGCATAATGCGAGGTGAGGATGCGCGTGTCGCCGTCGTATTCGTTCAGATAGGTCGGGATGAGCAGCAGCGCGCTGTCCCACGCGGGGCCGAGCGTGTAGCCCCATTCGCCGGTCGGCACGATGCCAGGGAGATCGCCGTTGTCGTGCATCGCGTCCTGCATGTCGTTGATCCACTTCTTGTAGACGGAGGCGCTGTTGAAGGTGTAGAGCGCTTGCTCGCAGGCGAGATGCGCGTCGCCGGTCCAGCCATTCTTTTCGCGATGCGGACAGTCGGTGGGGATGCTCATCAGATTGCTGAGGTACGACCATTTCGCGCACGTCGCGATTTTGTTTAGGAGATCGTTCGAGCACTCGAAACTGCCGACCGGCTGGACGTCCGTGTGCATCACGAGCCCGCGCAGATTGTCGAGCGTCGGCTGGCCCGGAAAACCGGTGACCTCGACGTACTGGAACCCGTGGTATGTAAACCGCGGATGCCACGTTTCCGTTCCGCCGCCTTTGAGCGTGTAGTGATCTTCCTGGAATTGCTGCCATGTGCCGTGGCGTTTCACAAACGTGCCGATGTCGTCGGCGTCGAGAGTGCCGTCGGGATGCAGGCGCTCGCCACAGCGCATAATCACAGTTGTGCCGGCGGGGCCATTCACGCTCAGCTCCGGCACGCCCGCGAAGTTCTGGCCCAGGTCGAAGACGAACACGCCGGGCTTCGGCTCGGTCAACTTCACCGGCTTGATCGTCTGCATGATGCGGATCGGCGGCATCTCCTGCGCGGCGAGTATCCCCTTCGGCGCTTCCATGACATTGACCGCCCGCCATTGCGAATCGTCGTAGCCGGCGGTGTCCCAGCCGTTTTTCTCGAGCCGCGCGTCGTAGTTCTCGCCGCCGTAGATGCTGTCGTAGGTGATCGCGCCGGTCGAGCGCTTCCACGAATTGTCCGTCGCGATGACTTCACGGCTGCCGTCGTCGTATTCGACTTCGAGCTGCGCGAGGAGTTTTGGGATCCCGCGCCATGGCGCGCGATCGAAGTGCCACTCCGCGGGGGTGTGACAGTCGTACCAGCCGCTGCCGAGAATCGCGCCGATCGCATTCTCGCCGCTCTTAAGCTGCTTCGTCACGTCGTAGGTGACATAGAGCGTGCGCTTGTCGTAATTGGTGTAGCCGGGATCGAGCATGTGATCGCCGACTTTGCTGCCGTTGAGGAACAGCTCGTAGTATCCGAGCCCGCAGACATACGCGCGGGCGCGCTTCACGTTCGATTTGAGATTGAACGACTTGCGCAACAGCGGCGCGGGTTCGCCTGGCGGAGAAGTCTTGATCTGTCCCCACGGCCCGCCGTGGAGATCCGCGATCACCTTCGCGCTCTTGTCGATCTGCTGCGCGCTCGTGCCCGCCTGCCAATGGTCGTCGGTCGTGATGACGAGCTTCTCGCCGGATTCAGGAACGATCTCGATCCGCGCGATCAGGCCCGCGGGGCCTTTGTCGTCGTTCGTCGCGGTGATGTCGATCGAGTTTTTACCGGGCCGCAGCGCCGGAAGCAGGTCGAGCGTCTCGGCCTGCCACCAGGAGTTCTCGCGACGACCGATTTCTTTGCCGTTGAGGGAAATCGTCGCGTGGTTATCGACGCCGACGCGCATGCGGGCGCTGGTGATCTTTCCCGTCGGGATGTCGATCGTTCGGCGAAAGAAACGCTCGCCTTGCGGCGCGTCTTTCGTCGCATCGACGCCGGGCTCGTTCGTCCAGATCCACTTCGCGCCGTCGAGCGTCATCGTGCGTAGGGGATCGCGTTCGCCGCCGATCCATTTCGCTTTCCAATCGGATGGTTCGAGCAGCGCCATTTCCCAGGAAGCGGGCTGGCTCTCGGTCGTCTTTCCGTCGCGATCCCAGACGCGGACGTTCCATGTGACACGCTGGCCTGACCTGAGCGGCTTGCCGCCGTATTCGATCTGCGTCGACTGGTTCGACGCGACCTTGCCGCTGTCCCAGAGCGGGTTGCCGTCGCTCGTCGCGAGGATTTGATAGGCGGTCTGCACTTCCCCGCGGCGATTGGATTCGAGCATCCAGCTCAAGCGCGGCTTCGGTGTGTCGAGGCCGATCGGGTTTGTCAGGTATTCGCAGGTGAGATTGATCGGCTTCATTTGGGCGCTGATCTGCATGGCGAGCGTAAGAAAAACGATAGAGAAAATGGATGATGGCACGAGGCGGACGATGGTAGGGAATCGATCATGGTTTGAACAGCCGCATGCTCGGCGATGGGGCGCGCAACATGCGAGACTTCTCGAATCCATAACCACTTGTCTGCACGCTCCTTCCGAACGGCGCACATTTTTTTATGTTGCGCCCTGATGCGCCATGATGCGCGCCGCACGACGAGGTCACGGTGCGCAGCATCCCCCGTATCCTCTGGCGGTGTTGCGCGAATTCAGTCGCTTTTGCGCAACGGTGAAATCGTAAATCGTGAGCAGGCCTCAACTTTATTTTTTGAATTGGTGGATTTTTCTATTTTCAGCCGTTGCGCGCTTTGGAAAAGAAAAAGGGGCGACGCAAGCGTCGCCCCTGCGAGTCTGCGATCGATGTCGGTCGTTACGCCATCAATTCTTTGATCACATTGCCCGCGACGTCGGTCAGACGGAAGTCGCGGCCCTGGAAATGGTACGTGAGCTTCGTGTGATCGAGGCCGAGGAGCGCGAGGATCGTCGCCTGAAGGTCGTGCGTGTGCACGCCGTCTTTGGCGATGCGGAAGCCGAGCTCGTCGGTTTCGCCGTGGGTGTAGCCGGCTTTCATGCCACCGCCGGCCATCCACATGCTGTAGGCGACGGGGTGATGGTCGCGGCCCATGGCGCGGCCGATCGCGGGGTTGGTTTCGACCATCGGGGTGCGGCCGAATTCACCGCCCCACACGACGAGCGTGTCTTCGAGCAGGCCGCGCTGCTTGAGGTCCTTAACCAGCGCCGCGGCGGGCTTGTCGGTATCGCCGCAGGTGACCTTGAGCCCACCGGCAACGTCCGAGTGATGGTCCCACGCTTCGTGATAAAGATTGACGAAGCGCACGCCGCGCTCGACGAGTCGGCGGGCGAGCAGGCAGTTATTGGCGAAGCTCGCCTTGCCCGGCTCGGCGCCGTACATCTCGAGCGTTTCCTTGCTTTCCTTCGAGAAGTCGATGAGGTCCGGCGCGCTGCTCTGCATGCGATAGGCGAGCTCGTACGCGTTGATGCGCGTGGCGATTTCCGGGTCGCCCACGGCATCGAGACGCTCCTTGTTGAGCGTCTGAAGCAGATCCAGTGAATCGCGCTGAAGCTTTTTGTCGAAGCCCTTCGGGTCCGTCACGTCGAGAATCGGATCGCCTTGCGAGCGAAGGAGCACGCCCTGGTAGCTCGTCGGCAGAAAGCCGCAGCCCCAGTTGGCCGGGCCACCACTGGTGCCGTGACCGCTGGTGAGCACGACGAATGCCGGAAGATCGGCGGCTTCGGAGCCAAGGCCGTACGTCACCCATGAACCCATGCTCGGGCGACCGAGCTGCGACGACCCGGTGTTGAGCAGGATCTGTGCCGGCGCGTGGTTGAACTGATCGGTGTGCACCGAGCGGACGATCGTGATGTCGTCGGCGATGGTCGCGAGGTGCGGCATCACTTCGGAGATTTCTTGCCCGCTCTTGCCGTGCTTGGCGAACTTGAACCGCGAGGCCATGAGGTTGGCGTTCTTTTCGATGAACGCGTAGCGCTGGTTCTTCACGAAGTCGGCGGGGATTGGCTTGCCGTCGAACTTGACGAGCGTCGGCTTGTAGTCGAGGAGGTCGAGCTGGCTGGGCGCGCCGGCCATGAAGAGGTAGATGACGCGCTTGGCTTTGGCCGGGAACATCGGCGGCTTGGGCGCGAGTGGATTCTTACCCAGCGTTGCACTCAAAGGCGCCGCATTGGCGGTCGAGGACTGCGACGCGAGCTTGCCGGCGGCGCTGACGAGCAGCGAGGCGAGCGCCATCTTGCCGACACCTACGCCGCACTCATGAAAGAAGTGCCGGCGCGTGATGCGCTCCTTGAGCTGTTGAATGCGGCGATCAAGATTCGGATCCTGCATAGCGAACTCCTTCGGCCAGCCTGAAGCGTAGCAAGCAGACTTGAATTGAACCACTAAGACGCGAAGACACGAAGCGATTTCTTTAATACTTCGTCTCTCGGCTTTGTTGCCTGCTTTCTCATTGATTTTGAGCCACAAAAACTTCTTCGTGTCTTTATGCCTTCGTGGTTCAGCTTTTCACTCATTCCCTGGTCAGGGTTTCATCCAAATTCAGCATGACGCGGGACACGGTTGTCCACGCGGCTAGCTCCGGAAGATCCATGTCTTTCGGAGGCTTGCTGGGGTCGGGCAGCGCAACTTGCGCGGCGTCAACTTCTTTATCTTCGAATCGTTTCTTCTGCGCGTCGTAAAATTCGAGGATCGAGCCGAGCTCTTTCGCCTCGGGCTGACGCGCCGTGCAGAGACGGAACGCGAGCTTGGCGCGGCCGATCGGATCTTTCGGGCCCTGCGTCATGAGCTTGTTCGCCATCGCCTGTGCGGCTTCGACGAAGACCGTGTCGTTCAAAGTCGTGAGCGCCTGCAGAGGCGTGTTCGAACGAATGCGCCGCGTGCAGGTGACGTCGGCCGTGGGCGAGTCGAACACGGTCTGGCCCGGATAAAGCGCGGTGCGCTTCATGAAGGTGTACATGCCGCGGCGATAGCGATCTTCGCCCTGGCTCGGGATCCACTGGATCGGGCCGTACGAGAGCGCTTCAACGCCCGGAGGTTGCGGCGGGAAGACACTCGGTCCGCCGATCTTGTTGCTGAGCAAGCCGGCGCTGGCGAGCGCGACGTCGCGAACGATTTCGGAATCGACGCGCAATCTCGGTCCGCGCGCCATGAGCACGTTGGCCGGATCCTTCTCGAGCAATTCCGGATCGACCTTCGAGCTCTGGCGATACGTCGCGCTCATCACGATCAGCTTGTGCATGGTCTTCATGCTCCAGTGCTGACGGATGAATTCGGTCGCGAGCCAATCGAGCAGTTCCGGGTGCGACGGCTTTTCGCCCATCACGCCGAAGTCGTCGATCGTGTTCACGATTCCGCGGCCGAAGAAGTAATTCCACGTGCGGTTCATGATGACGCGCGACGGGAGCGGATTTTCCGGATCTGTAATCCACTGCGCGAGCGTGAGGCGATTGGCGGGCTTGTCCTTGGGCAGTTGCGGAAGGACGGCGGGGACGCCACCGGTGACGGGCTCGAGCTCCTGCAGATATTCGCCGCGCTTGTGAATGTGCGTGATGCGCGGAACGGCGCGTTCCTTCATCACGAGCGTCGTCGGATACTGCGGGATCGCGGCCTTAGCCTGCGCGATTTCTGCATTCGGCCCGGCCATGAGGGGCGAGGTCGCGAGGAACTGATTCCGCAACGCGGTCTTCTGCATGTCGGTGCGTTGCGCAGCCGGCGTGAGGAGCGCCTCTTCGACATCGGCGGGCATGCTCGAAGCGGCCAAACCTTCGCGCGCGTCGTCGGTCACGCTTATGCGCACGCGGCCGGGGCTTTCCGGATCGAAGAAGTTCGAATCGATCAGGAACTGCAGCCGTGAACCGTTGTTGTTAGCGAGCTTGTTCTTGAACTTGAAGACCGCGACGGCCGGGTTTCCGCCGCCGCCGACGGTCCAGTGCGAATCCTTCTTGCCATCGATCGCGAGCGCGATGCTGTCGCCGGAAACGCTGGCGGTCGGATTGACCAGAGCGAGCGGCGCCGGCGGGCCGTCGGCATCTTCCGGCAGGCGCAGGGCGGTGAACTCGCTGATGCGGAACCCGCCGCCGTAGTTGCGACCCGGGCCGTTGTTGGGCAGGTCTTCATGCGGCAGAACCTCAACGCGCACGGCGGTGATGTTCTTCAGGTCGGTGTTGTATTCGAGCTGATACTGCTCGCGATAGAAGCTGTCGCCGGTGAAGAGGAGCGACTTGTCCGGCAGGCGAGTGATCGTCGCATCGTGGTAGCGCGTGTACTTGCTCGGATCGAGCACGGTCCACTTCACGGCCTTGGGCGTGTTCGCCTTTTCCCACTCGGCGAGCTTCTGGTCGAGGAACTTCTCGCGCTGCTGCACGATCGGAAGATCGCTCTTCGGCGGAGCGGGCTTGCGGCCGATCGACAGGCGGAAGTGGCCCAGCGAATGGCTCGGATGATTCTGCTCGAGCGTAATGTGCAGCGTGCCTTTGCCGGCCGGCGCGTCCTTCAACATGAAGTTCGCTTCGCGATTCAGGTTGAATCCGCCGGCGGGAATGAAGATGCCCCAACCGGTGTCGGCCTTGCCGTCGATCGCGCTCGTGACGGGGAAACCATCCTGGTTGAAGTCCGCGGTCGCGCCGCTGAAGGCGATCGGCTTTGCCGGACCACCCGCCGCGGGAACGAACTTCACCTTGATTTCCGAGAGGACGAAGTTGCCGTTCTCAAATCGGCCGGGACCGGTCTTCGGCAGCGACGGATCGGTCAGCACTTCGAGGCGAATCGACGACGCATTGGTCAGATCTGCTTCGGCATCGAGGCGATACGTTTCGGTCTTCGGCACGGCGCCGCTGGCGAGCAGCGACTTATCCGCCTGAAGATCGAGCACCGTTCCGTTTTGCGAGCGGAAGTTCTCGGGAACGAGCGTCGTGTAGATCGGCGTCTCATCGTACGCGGGGAACTTGGTCGGAAGGTCCGCCACCAGCTTCGCGAGCTTGGCCTGTGCTTCGTCGCGCGCCTTCTTGATGCTCGGAACCGGCACGTCGTAGTCCGGCTCGTCCGCGTTGTTCAGCATCGAGAAGAACTGGTAGTACTCCTTCTGGCTGATCTTGTCGTACTTGTGATTGTGGCACTGAGCGCAGTGCATCGTCAGGCCGAGGAACGCCGTGCTCGTGGTCTGCACGCGATCGACGATCGACTTGAAGCGGAACTCTTCAACGTCGATGCCGCCTTCCTCGTTGAACATCGTGTTGCGATGGAAGCCCGTGGCGATGATCTGATCGGGCGTCGCATTCGGCAGCATGTCGCCGGCGAGCTGATCGATGATGAACTGATCGTAGGGCAGATCCTTGTTCATCGCGTTGATGACCCAATCGCGATAGGCCCAGATCGAGCGCGTGCGGTCTTTTTCGTAGCCGTTGGTGTCGGCGTAGCGCGCGATGTCGAGCCAGTGACGTCCCCAGCGCTCGCCGTAGTGAGGCGACGCGAGGAGGCGATCGACGACTTTCTCGTATGCGTTCACATCCTGGTCGTTCACGAATGCATCGACTTCTTCTGGCGTCGGCGGAAGGCCGATCAGATCGAGTGAAAGCCGGCGAATGAGCGTAATGCGATCGGCTTCGGGCGAAGGCTTCAGGTTCTCGGCTTCCATCTTCGCGAGGGTGAAGTAGTCGATGGCGTTGATCGGCCAGCTGGTGTCCTTCACCTGCGGCATGTTGGGGCGGATCGGCTTGAGATACGCCCAGTGCGGCGCATTCACGATCGCGGGATTGCTCGCGCCATCCGGCCAGACGGCGCCTTGCTGAATCCATTGGCTCAAGATCTTCACGTGCTCGGGCGCGAGCGGACTCATGCCCAGCGGCATTTGCTTTCCGCCCTGGCCGTTGACGCGCTTCATCAGCAGGCTGGCTTCGGGATGTCCGGGCACGACAAGCGAGCCGGAGTTACCGCCCTGAAACGCGGCTTCTTTGCCGTCGAGACGAAGTCCGCCTTTGTGCGCGTCGGGGCCGTGGCAGTCATAGCACTCGGCGACGAGGATCGGGCGGACGTCGCGCATGAAGTCGATTTTTCCGTCGGCGGGGTATTTCACCTGCGAGATCGGAATGACGGGGATGCTCAGCGCGCTGCCACCCGAAGGTTGAGTGGTCGATGCGCTGGCGAGTTGGCGCGGCTGTGGGTTGAGAAGCAGCTCGGTGAGATAGCCCGGCCCGTGCGTGAGCGTTCCGCCGAAGTGACCGGTCACGCCGATCATCAGCGCGACGAGCACGGTGCCCGCGCGATAGAAGTTCAACCGATCGACAGTGACTTTCCGCGTCGCGATCGCGAGCATCGCGAGGATCGCCACCACAAGCGTCGCGATGCCCATCCATTGGTGCCAAAGCAATGCGGTTTCCGCTTCGCCGCTGTAGTGCTCGAATCCTTTGTGGATCCAGCCCATCGCAACGGCGGCGGCGGCGCTGATCACGCCGAGCACCAGGCAGATGACCGCGAACTTGGATGCGGTGGGTTTGCGCCGAATCGCGCGCCAGCCTTCCACGACGCCGGCGAGCAGCAAAAGAGTCAGCGGAAAGTGCACGACCACGACGTGGAGTCGCCCCAACGTCTGCAGCCAAGCCTCATTGAACGACAGGATGTACCAGGCAGCGTGTGTCATGCGTTGCAGTTATTCGATGGTTTGGCCCCTGCGGTTCTGACAATCACGAATCGCCGAAGCGCAGGCAGAATCGACAGATGAATTCCATCTACCATACTAAAAAGATGGTCGCTATACACGCCTTACTTTGCGGCAATCGGCCGTGTTGAAGGCAAATCCGGCGAGAAAGGCGTTTTTTCCCCGCTTTCGACCTGAAGCGTCAGCTCATTCGATACGGCTGACCCAGTCCAGACGCCCCCCGGCAGATCACTAAAGGGCGGCGCCTCGAGAATCACCCTCAATCGATATGAGCCGGTTTGATCGAACAGCTTTCCCGGCAACAACTTGCGTCTCTGAATCATCCGAGGCGAAACGCCCAGACCCCCCATGCCTCGTCGAGCGGTAAGCGTCAGTGTGATCAGGTCGTCTTCGCTCCGAATCTGCGGCTTCGACCAATCCGGCGACAGCAGTGTCACGCGGTTGTTCGTTGTGTTGTGAATGTAGAGATAAAGCGAAAATGAATCGGACACGTGGATCACCGATGAGTCGACGCCGATGCAGAGTCGCAGGCCATTCGTTGTCGCTCCCCACTGCGCCGGTGAAACGGAAATCATCGCCGGCGGTGCAACCAGCCGATCCGTTCGAAAGAGCGTCGATGCGGTGAGCTTTTGCAATCCAATTCGAGGCGCGACTGCGGGTGTAATGCGCAAGAGCGCCGGGCCGATCAGAAAGTGCTCGCCGGGCGCTAAACGCACCGGTTTTTCCGGCACATCCTGCAGGTCGAGCGATTCCGAAAAAAACATCTCGCTTTCCATTGCCCACACGGTGCAGCGCGCGAATTTTGATGCGGCGGTGTTGTTCAATTCGACTGCGCTTTGCGAATCATTCCACAGTTCCAAAGCGGATCGCAGCGCCTCTGTCTCGCGCACGTGATCGGAGGAAAGACGGATCCGGCAGCGCACGCCGCGAACGGGTTCGCTCCACTCTCCCGCGAAGCTCAGTGCGTGCTGCTGGCTGATCTGCGCGGCACGTTGAACATTTGTCAAACTATTGCCGGAACAACCGGAAAGGATTGCCAGCATTAGCGGGAATGTGAGTCGCCGTACTCTCATGGCAAAATAGTAAAACAGATCGTCACAGATCGACGCATCGACCAATCACCAAACTCTTTGTCCATCGGCATTTGCATTTAGAGCAATTAAAAGGAAAAAACTTGACTTGTTCTTGCGTGACCGATAATACTGGTCCACTACACGGGTGGTAGAGCCATTGCTCCGGAATATGGCGTCTGCGGTGACTGAGGGAGACAGTCGCGGCAGTACCGGAAGTAATGGGCATGTCGCGAAGGGCGAATGCACTGAGTTTAAAAGTTAACACGCAGATCGCGGCGAAAGGTCGCCCCTGCGCGGATCCGCATCTGATCATGTTGGTCAGTACAGCGCATTGCTGTCGGGTCAAACACGTCCGCCGTTGGAGATCAGCCATGAAGAGTCTTAGGAAGATTGTGGCGCGCCTGATGCGCGAAGAGCAGGGAACAGAAAGCCTCGAATGGGGTTTGGTCGCCGGCCTCATCGTCGTTGGGGCGATCGTCGCCATCGTCGCGATCGGTCCTAAGGTGAAAAAGATGTGGGATGACACCAGCGCCGCGATTCCGTGATTGTTTTCAGCGGCGAGGAATCGCAATGTCCGTCCTCAAACTTCTGCGCCGGCTAGTCAAAGATGAGCAGGGCAGTGAAGCGCTGGAATGGGGCTTGGTCTGCGGCTTAATCGTGATTGGTTCAATCGCTGCGATTCTCGCGATCAAGCCCAAGCTTGTAATCATGT
Organism: Phycisphaerae bacterium; assembly: GCA_025924315.1. GTDB lineage: Bacteria > Planctomycetota > Phycisphaerae > Tepidisphaerales > Tepidisphaeraceae > JAICIO01. The sequence continues at coordinate 71,598 of JAICIO010000005.1, read as the reverse complement.
GGGGGCATATTAACGCGTCCCTGAAATAACGGGCGCACACGTCGTTGATCGGAAGGAGTTTCTTATGACGTTGCTCCAGAGTTTGCGTCGTTTCCTTCGTGATGAGCAGGGCACCGAAACGCTCGAATGGGGTCTCGTTTGCGGATTGATTGTTGTCGGTGCGATCGTCGCCATCGGCGTGATCGGACCCAAAGTGACCAAGATGTGGAACGACACGAGCGCCGCGATTCCGTGATTTTGCGGTTGGTGGGCTGATCCCTCTCGCGCGCGGGAAGTTCATGATCGTTTGGCGGAGCCTCATTTACGCGCCGTTGATCGTGCTGCTCGTATGGGCGGCGGTTGTCGATGCGCGCAGCCGGCGCGTGCCGAACTGGATCAGCTTCACGCTCCTGCTGACGGGACTGGCGCGCGGCGTTGCGCATCTTCAAGGCGCGACGCTTGTGGGTGCGCTCGAAGGATTTGGCGTGGGATTGATTCCCGTCGTGCTCTTTCTGCTCGGCGGGATGGGCGCCGGTGACGTGAAGCTCTCGGCCGGCATCGGCGCGTGGATTGGTCCGGTTCCAATGCTCTGCGTTCTCGCCGGCGCGTGCATCGTGAGCATGATCGCTTCGATTGCGATGAGCCTGGCGCAGGGCCGATTGATTCACGTCATGCGGCACAGTGTGGTGATGAGTGTCCAGCTGATTTTCGGTCGCGACCCGCGCGTCCTCTCGGATGTTCGCGCCGAGCGATCGAAGCGGCAAATTCCATTCGCCGTTTCCCTGGTCATCGCCACGTTTGCGCTGGTGGCGTTTGCGACGGTGAGGTGACCCATGAACTCACTCTGGCGAAAGCGAAAACCTGGCCGTCATCGCCGTCGCGGCGCGGAGATTCTCGAAGCGGCTTTGGTGCTGCCGATTGTGCTGTTGCTCGTCTCGGGGATGGTCGAGTTCGCCTACTTCTTTCACCTTCAGCACAACCTGACGTCCGCGGCGCGGGAAGGCGCGCGGGCGGGCATTCCGTTCGGCGCGAGCAATACGGATGTGAACACTGCCATCGACAAAGTCATGAACTCGGTTGGACTGAAGACCGGCGACTTTGACGTGAGCGTCACGCCGAGCGACGTGCTCGATGCCACCGCGGGGACGGATGTCACCGTCACCATCAGCGCGCCGTGGAGCAAGGTCGGCGTGAGCCTCTTCGGATTGATCGACAAGAACAAGCTCGTGAAAGGCTCGGTCGTCATGCGCAAAGAAGGTTAGCACGGGGGCATGAACGGGAAGAAAGCTGTAACCCCGCGGAAGTTCTTCGCGGGCTGACGTACGGGGTGCACTATGAATTGGAAGAATCTTGTCTCGCTGCTCGTCGCGATCGTGATGGGCTTGGCCGCTCTTTGGATCGGCCGAAACATCATCCTCGGGAAGCAGGTCGTCACCAAAGAAGATGGCGATTTCGTTTCGGTCATCGTCGCCAACAAAGACCTCGAGCCGGGCCATCTCATCGCTGCCGAAGACGTTTCGACGATGAAATGGCCCTCCGATGCGGTCACGAAGACGGTGTTTACCGACAACAAAGCGGTCATCGGCCGCGCGGTGCTCACGCCGATCGTCAAAGGGCAGACGATGTTCGATGGCCTGCTCGCGGCCGCGGGCTCCGAAGGCGGGCTCACCGCGCTGGTGCCCGACGGGATGCGCGCGGTCGCCGTTGAGATTACCGAATCGAGCGGCGTGGGTTGGATGCTCGTGCCGGGGTGCCACGTCGACGTGATCGCGTCGCTGCGGCCGGGCGAGAACGCCACCGAGATGGCGAAAACGATTGTCGAAAACGTGAAGGTGACAGCCGTCGGTCAGCGCCTGGCGAAGGATCGTGGCGACGGCTCGCGCGGTACCGGCGAGATGATGAAGACCGTGACGCTCATCGTCACGCCGAAAGACGCCGAAGCGATCGAAGTCGCCGCATCGAATGGCAAGCTTCGCCTGGTCCTCCGCGGCGCGAATGACACCAAGCCGACGCAGAGCCCTGGCGTTCGCCTCGCCGAGCTGACCGGCGGGCCGGTTGATAGCGCGCCGCAGCCGACGACCAAGCCGGCCGGCGGGTTCCTCAGCATGCTCGCGGCCCTGGCGGCGATGCCGACGACCCAGCCAACGACACCCGCGGATCAGGAAGTTTACGTCCGTCGCGCCGAGCGCATCATCCGCGGCGGAAGCGAAGGCACGGTGTATTACCAGCGCCGCGCCAACGACACGGAAGACGGCTGGAATGTCACCTCGGTTGTTGAAGAAAAGAACGATTCAAAAGGACTGTTCAAGTAGTCGCTGTTAGATAGGCACGGATGCCTCTGTTGTACGTCTCTCGGGCTGTTTGGAAAGAACGGGCTGTTCCATTTTTGGGAAATAGAGGGCAACAGATGAAGACGTCATCGCGTTGTGTGATGGGCGTGGCGGCGCTGTGCATCGGAACACTTCTGACCTCGGGGGTTTTGTTCGCGCAACCGCGCGCGACGACGCCCGCGGGGGCAACTGGTGACGCCGCCAACGCGAATGCGAATGCGGGCGGAAGCTTTGTCACCGGCGGATTGGATGACAAAGGCGCCATCCGCCTCAACACCAATAAGAGCACGATCGTGACGACGAGCCGCCCGCGGCAGAGCCTCGCGATCGGCGAGCCTTCGATCGCGGACGTCAACGCGATCAGCCCCACGCGCCTGCTCGTCACCGGCAAGAAGCCCGGCTCGACGCAGCTGATCATCTGGGACGACCAGGACCACTCGCAGGTGATCGACGTAACGGTCACGGCCGATCTCGGTGGCTTGACCGATCAATACAAGAAGATCTTCCCGAACAGCAAAATCGAAGTGAGCAGCGCCGGGGAAGACACCGTCGTTCTGAGCGGAACCGTCGGCAGCCTCTCGCAGGCGGAGAAAGCCGAAGCGCTTGCGGCGCCGTATGGGAAGAAAGTCGTGAACCTGCTCGACGTGTCCGGCGGACAGCAGGTCATGCTGCAGGTTCGCGTCGCGGAAGTGTCGCGCTCGGCGCTCTCGCAGCTAGGCGTGAATCTCGCTTACACCGACGGCACGAGCTTCGGCGGAAGCAATACCGGCGTCGGCAACCCCCTTAACGTCGTGCCGCTCACCGGGGTGGCGGACCAGGTTGGGCTGGGCGTTCCCGGCGTCGCGGATCAAGTCACGCTGTTCGGCAAGGGCGTGTTCGGTAACACCGCCGTCTTCGCGTTCATCAGCGCGTTGCGTCAAAACAATCTGCTGCGCGTGCTGGCCGAGCCGAACCTCGTCGCGATGAGCGGGCAGGAAGCGACCTTTCTCGCCGGTGGTGAATTCCCGGTTCCCATCCCACAGAACGGCGGAATCGACAACAACACGATCACGATCGAATACAAGGAATTCGGCGTGAAGCTGTCGTTCGTGCCGGTCGTGCTCGGCGACGGTCGCATTCGATTGAAACTCGCGCCGGAGGTCAGCGACCTCGACTTCACCAACGCGGTGCGCTTCAGCGGATTCGTCATTCCAGGTTTGACGACGCGCCGCATGAGCTCGACGGTTGAGATCGGCGACGGCCAGAGTCTGGCGCTCGCCGGCCTGCTCAATCAATCACTCGCCGCCAACAAGCAGGTCACGCCGCTGCTCGGTGATCTGCCGGTGCTCGGCACGCTGTTCCGATCCGTTCGCTATCAACGCAAAGAAACAGAACTGGTGGTGCTGGTGACTCCGCGACTGGTTTCACCGATGTCGCCGGAAGAAGTGCCGACATTGCCGGGCGAATATTGGCGCCATCCGACCGAAGCCGAGCTGTTCCTCGACCAGGACCTCGGCGGAACGATGAAATCCGGCACGGCGACCACTCAGCCCGCCGGAAAACCCGGCGCCCCCAGGAAGTTCTTCGGTCATTACGGATATGTGCCGGCGACTCAGCCGGTTGCGGTCGTGGCGCCGCCGAAGGTCGCAGCGAATTAGACCGACGCGTTTGGAAGGTTTTACATCGTGTACGTCCACCTGAATTGCATCGTTGTCGACTCCGGCGACGACAACCGCGAAGAGATGGTCGGTTTCTTGACCGAGCATGGCGCGACCGTTGTTGCCGCGATTCCTTCGATCGAGCGGCTTGTTCCACTCTTGCGCGTGGATGAACCGCCGCAGCTGGTGATGGTCAATCTTGACCCGAACGCGCACGACATGCTCCGCGCGCTCGGGCCGCTCATTCGCCAGTTTCAGTCGATCAACTTCTTCGTGATGTCCGAGCAGGCGGTCGACGTGCAGCTGGTCATGGAGGCCATGCACTACGGCGTGAAGGAATTCATTCCCCTGCCGGCCGACTCGGAAAAACTGCTCGCGGGTATCGAGCGCATCTCGCACGCCGCGGGTTCCGAAAAGCGCGCCAAGATCATTCAGATGATCCCCACGATCGGCGGGTGCGGCGCGACATCGATCGCCTGCAACGTCGCCGCGTCGTTCGCGCGAAATCACAAGACGGTTCTGCTCGATCTGGACCTGGTTCGCGGCGCCGTCGCGACGTCGTTCGATCTCAGCCCGCGCTACACCATCGCGGACGTGATGAGCTCGGGTGACACGCTCGATCGGCATCTCGTCGATAACGCACTGGCGGTGCATGCGCCCAGTGGCCTGTTCGTTCTCTCACGACCAGAAGTTCCCGAAGACAGCCTTCGCATCAGCCGCGTCGGATTCAACCGCCTGCTCAATGTCCTCTCGCGGCAGTTCGACTACATCATTCTCGATTCGCTGATGAGCGTCGATTCGCTCTACATGGCCGCGATTCAGCAATCGGACGTGAACGTGCTGGTGCTGCAACTTTCGGTGCCGTCGGTGCGTAACGCCGAGCGGTTCATCGGCGCGCTGCGGCGGATGGGAATCGATCGGCACAACCTCAAGATCGTCATCAACCGTTACGAAAAACGCGGCGCGGATATTTCGCCGGAAGATGTCTCGAAGACGTTGGGCGTGGAAGTGTCATGGATGATTCCGAACGACTTCCGCAGCGCGATCGACGCGATCAATTTCGGGCAGCCGGTCGTGTTGCGCTCGCCCCGCGCGGAAGTCAGCAGCAGCTACGGCAAGCTTGTGCAGATGCTCAACGGCCGGCACTAGGACAGAAGTAGGACGGAAGTGCGTTTCGCCAGAGGGTGAGGCAGTATCATGGGACTTTTCATTGGAAACCGCTCGACGGAGAAATCACGGCTGATCAAGCCGCCGGCGAAAGAGCTGGACAAGGTGCTGGCCGATCCGGTGCGCGTCGAGCTGCCGGAAAGGCCCGCGGACGAAAAACCCGCCGCAGGGGTCATCAGCGCCGAGCGCCTGAATTACCTGCAGCAGATGCGGCTGCGACTGCATCAGCAGCTGGTCGAGCGCCTCGACGTGCAGAATCTCCGCACCGCGCCCATCAACATCGTGCGACACGAAGTGCGCGCGCTCATCCGCGAGCTGTGTGCGACCGAAAAAGGTCTGCTCAGCAGCGTCGAGCAGGAAAAGTTGATGGACGACGTAATGGACGAGACCTTCGGTCTCGGGCCGCTCGAAACGCTGCTCAAAGATTCAGCGATCACCGATATTCTGGTGAACAAGTTCGACCGCGTGTACGTCGAGCGCCGCGGGCGGATCGAACTGACCGATATCGTCTTTCGCGACACGGCCCATTTGCGGCAGATCATCGACCGCATCGTCGCGCAGGTCGGGCGGCGCATCGACGAGATCAGCCCGATGGTCGATGCGCGACTCAGTGACGGCAGCCGCGTGAACGCGATCATTCCGCCGCTGTCGCTCGATGGCCCGGCGATGTCGATTCGCCGGTTCGGCACGAGCCCGCTGCGCGCCGACGACCTGATGCGCAACGACGCGTTCCCCGCGGAGGTGCTCGAGTTTCTCTCCGCCGCAGTGAAATCGCGCTGCAACATTCTCATCTCCGGCGGAACCGGTTCCGGTAAAACGACGCTGCTCAATTGCCTCTCAAGCTACATCCCGCCTGGCGAGCGTGTCATCACGATTGAAGACGCCGCGGAACTGCAGCTGCAGCAGCCGCATGTGATTCGTCTGGAAACGCGTCCGCCGAATATCGAAGGCACCGGCGAAGTCACGCAGCGCGATCTCGTGCGCAACAGCTTGCGCATGCGCCCCGATCGCATCATCATCGGCGAAGTTCGCTCGGCCGAATCCGTCGACATGCTGCAGGCAATGAACACCGGCCACGAAGGCTCGATGACGACGATCCACGCGAACAGCGCCCGCGATGCGCTGAGCCGCCTGGAAGTCACCGTCGCGATGGCGGGCTTTGATATTCCGATCCGCGCGCTCCGCCAGCAGATCGCGAGCGCCTTGCAGATCGTGGTGCAAACGCAGCGTCTCGCCGGCGGTCGTCGACGTATCGTGAGCGTCAGCGAAATCACGGGCATGGAAAGCGATCAGATCCAGATGCACGACATCTTTTCGTGGGAGCAAACGGGCGTCGATACAGGCGGACACGCGGTTGGCCGATTCGTCTGCACCGGAATCCGCCCGCGCGTGATCGAGCGCATCACGCACGCGGGAATCGAGCTGCGTCCCGAATTGTTCATGCGGAGGGTGCTGTCGTAGCAGTGAGGGCATGCGCGCTCTGTCATCCTGAGCGAAGCGAAGGATCTCGGGATGGCAAGACGTATTCGAGATGGAGATCCTTCGCTTCGCTCAGGATGACCGTGTGTGAGCAATGTGAGATGTAGTTCGTGCCAGGACGTTTTATGAGTAACAACGCAATGCTGCTGCTGCTTGCTCTGACGGCCGCGACGGCCGGGTGGATCGTCACGCAGCTGATTTCGTGGATCGCAACGCGCAACAAGCAGCGCTTGCAGGAGCGCATCGGCGCCGGACGCGATGATGGCTCAGGCGCGGCGCATTCAATCATCCTGCCAAAGGCGAACGATGAGCTCGCGAAGGCGCTCGCCAGCAGAAGTCTTTTCCGCGGATTGAAGCGCAAGCTCGCACAGGCGTATCCGGATGTCGGGCTTACGCGTTTTCTGCTGATCACGATGATCCTTGCGCTGGCTGCGTTCGGATGCATGGCGATCGTCACCGACTCGATCGCAATCGGCGTCGTCTGCGCCGCGATGATCGCACTATTGCCGCTGGTTCAATTGAACATCCGGCACGGCAAGCGCAAACGGATGATCGAAGATCAACTCCCTGAAGCGCTCGACTTCCTGGCGAGAATTCTTCGCGCGGGACACAGCCTGGCGACGGCGATGCAGATGGCGGGCGATGAACTTCCTGAACCGCTCGCGGCCGAATTTCAGCTCTGCTATGCGAAGCACAGCCTCGGCCAGCCGCTCGAAGAAGTCATGAAGGAAATGGCCTTGCGGATCGACGTGACCGACGTCGCGTTCTTTGTGACGGCGGTGCTGATCCAGAGACAGACCGGCGGCGATCTGGCGGAAGTGTTGAAGAACATCGCCGGGATGGTGCGCAGCCGAATCCGTCTGCAGCAGCATGTGAAAGCGATCACCGCCGAAGGCCGGCTCGTCGGCGGAATCCTGCTCGTGTTGCCGTTTATCTTCCTCGTGATTCTGTACGTGCTCAACCCCAGTTATGCCGGCGTGCTCTTCACGACGCCGGAAGGAAGGTATCTGCTGCTGGGCGGAATTTTCCTTCAGATCATGGGACTGATCACGATTCGGAGAATCGTGCGCGTCCAGATGTAACCCAAGTCGTTGATGGATGTTGTTATGCCGAACATCGATTTTCTAAATCAGCAACAGCTCTTCGCGATCCTGCTCTTTCTGGCGGTGTTCGTGATGGCGTGGGTGTTGCTCGGCCTGCTGCTGAGGCGCGATGAAAACCCGCTGAAGAATCGACTCAAGTCTCCAACGCGCAGCATTGAGGTGGACGACATTCCGAAAGAAGGCGTCTTCGCGCCGCTGATCAATCGGATCAGTCGCGCGGCCGCGGCGCCGCTCATGCCCAAGCAGCGCGAAGAGCAATCGCGCTTGCGAAAGAAACTCGCCTTCGCGGGGATGTATTCGAATTCCGCGACGCATCTCTTCATGGGCACGCGGATAATCCTTCTGCTGGGCGGGTTGCTCGCCGGCGGGCTGATCGCACTCTCGCTTCAACAACCTGTTCTGAGTATCGGCGCTGCATGCTTCGTGGGACTGCTGGGCTTTACACTCCCGCTGCTGTGGCTCTCGGGTCGCATCAAAGCGCGGCGTCGCAAGCTTGAATCGTCGCTGCCGGACGTGCTCGATTTGATGGTCGTTTGCGTCGAGGCCGGCCTGACGCTTGATGCTTCCATTCAACGCGTCGGTCATGAGATTGCACTGGCGCATCCGGAGATCTCGCAGGAACTGGGGATCACGCACATGGAAACGCGCATCGGACTGTCGCGCATCGAAGCGCTGCGCAATCTCGGGCATCGCACCGGATGCTCGTCGCTGCAATCGCTCGCGGCGATGCTGGTGCAGGCGGAGCGCTTTGGAACGAGCATCGCCGCGGCGCTGCGCGTCTTCGCCGAGAGCCTCCGCACGAAGCGGCAATATATGGCTGAAGAACAGGCCGCGAAAACTACGGTAAAATTAGCCTTTCCAGTCGTGCTGTTTATTTTTCCAACGGTGCTGGTGGTGCTGGGCGGGCCCGCCTTCATCCTGTTCTACCGGAGCCCGCTTTTTGCGAACCGCTAGCTCGAATGGGAAATGGGAAGATGAGGAACCCTATGAACGCATCCACTCGCTTGGTTGGCCGGAAGATTGGCGCATTCGCGTGCGTAGGCGCGCTGTTGGTGTTGTCGGGGTGCATGACGCCCGCACAGACGCACGATGAATTCACGACCGATCAGCAAAGCACGCTGTCGGTCGATGAAGTGATGGAGCGACAAGCGATGGCCGGCGCCGCGGCGGACGCGACGCTCAACAGCTCGCACTTCGAGGGCAATTCGCTCAACGAGCTCGGCCGCACGAAACTCAACGCGATCGTGCAGAAGAGCAACGGTCCCGCGACCGTTTACGTGAACGTCGACGACGGCGCCGCGGCGCGCGTCGACGCCGTCACGAAGTATCTCAAGGATGCGGGCGCGACCGGTCAGAACATCAAAGTCGCGGCCGGTCCGAATCCGAACGCGACGATGGCCGCGACGGAGGGTCTCTCGCGCATGCAGAAGACCGAGAGCAGCGAGAAGGACGAGCGCAACGAACGGATCATTGGCGTGGGCATCACGCCCAATGGTTCGACGACGGAGACGCCGATGAACAAGTAGCAAGCAGTTTGCAAATACACCGCGCGGCACGTTGGGCGCGCGGTTTGGAGAATCTGGTGAACCGGAAGCGGCCGCACAAAGGGCCGCTTCCTTTGTTCTTGCGAGCGGTCCTCGGTCCCCAGCCCGCCCGGTCGGCGTTGGTTCAGAACGGAAAGCGCCCCAATTCACGTCGGAGGGGAGCGAAATCTGCCGAATAATTTGAGAATTTTCGGAATTTGCCTCGCAAGATGTTACAATTCGTCCTTCACTTCCGAGCGTTGTTTTAGGCTCGTGATAAGAGAAGGAGCGGGCCATGTGGGTAGCGATTTCTGATGCGCGTCGCGCGCGGTTGCGAAGAACATCTCGACGTGGGGTGTCGATCGTTTATGTCGGCGTTGCGATGCTGACGTTGATCGGCATGGTTTCCCTCGCCGTCGATCTGGGACGCGTGCGCTCAACGCATGAGCAACTGCAAAACGCCGCCGACGCCGGCGCGCTTGCAGGCGTCGACACTCTTCCCGACAACGACACCAAAACCACCGATCAAACTGTTGTCGGTATCGGTGCGAAGAACATCGCGGACAACAAGTCCATCGAGATCGATCCCGCTTCCGACGTCGAGTACGGCCTGTGGAGTCCCGTGGCGCTCTTCGACTCGAAAGGCAAGCAGATCCTCGCCGCGAAGACATTCGCAGCCGTCCCGGGAACGATTGGTGGGGTTAACGTGCCGCAGGGCGCGGCCAATGCGTTGCGCGTCACGACCAAGTTTCTCACCGCGCGCGGAAACCAGGTCAATCTCACCTTCGCGGCGGTGCTCGGTGTGACCAAATCCGAAATTACGACGCCTGCGACTGCGTGGGTCGCCGGTGGGACGCGCGGATTCGGTTTTGTCGGGCTCGACTTTGTGAACTTCGTCGGCACGACCGCAACTGACAGCTACAACGCCGCCGCGGGCGCGTACAACCCAGGCCACGCGGATGATACGAGCTCGGTCTCGTCGAATGGCGATATCACTGTGAGCGGAACCGTCAACATTAATGGTGACGCAAGACCCGGCGTCGGTCATCTCGTTGATTCGAATAAGAATTCGACGATCACGGGCTGGCAGGCCCCGCTGGACACGCCGCTGGTCTTTCCGCCGGATGCGTACACTCCGCCCGCCAGCTCAACCGGCACGATCACGCCCGCCAATCTCGTCAAAGGAAAGACGCTTAAGCTCACAGGCAGTAGTGTTGCGACCTTCTCGACCGGGTCATTTGTGCTCGACTCGATATCGTTGAGTAGCAATAACGTGGTCCTCAACATTACCGCCCCTGCGAAGATCTACCTCAATAAAGATTTCTCCATGAACGGCGGGGTGCTGAAGATCCTCGGCGGCACAGCCCAAAAGACGGTGCAGTTTTACGTGAATGGAAACTTCCTTCAGGACGGTGGCTCAATCTCGAACCCGTATCCTGCGCCCCCGGGTGCTCTATACATCAGCATGACGGGCGCGAACACCACGATGAGGATCAGCTCGTCACTGAACGCTCACATTTATGCGCCGCTGACCGACATCACTTACAACGGCAATGCCCAGAACCCGCCGGCGGATTTCTCCGGCTGGGCGGTCGGCAAATCGTTGACGATCAAAGGCAACGCCGAGCTGCACTACGACGAATCAAACGATCCGCTGACGCTCCCGCGCCGCGGCGTGCTGGTGAAATGACGCCGAGTCTTCTCGTGTAGGGTCCGCTTCAGCGCACCGGTTATTTTTTGTGCGCGAAATGAATAACCGGTGCGCTGAAGCGCACCCTACTTCAGCAGCCGCTCGTGAAATGACTTCTGATACTGCACCCACGCCGCGATGTGATTGAGGGCATTCGCGACGTCGTTGTGATGTGCGGCTGCGATGTTTTTTGTTTCGTGCGGATCATTCGCCAGGTCGTACATTTCCCATCGGTTGTGCGACGCATTGAGGATGTACTTCATGTCGCCGTCGCGCATGCCGAACATCAGATCCGACCACGGGGCGAAGAAGTAAACGCGATTCGTTCGGTCGCTCGCGAACAAGCTGCGGCCTTGCCAGGTGTCCGCGGATTTGAATTGCAACAGATCCGCGATCGTTGGCGCGACGTCCACCATTCCGCCGATTTTGCGATACCTCTCGCCGTGAAAGAGCTTGCTGTTGATCAGGATCATCGGCACGCGAATGTTCTCTTCATAGATCCAGGCGCCGTGTCCCCACTGATCGTGTTGGCCGAACGCTTCGCCGTGATCGCCGATCACGATCACGAGCGTTGAATCGAGCTGGCCTTTCTCTTTCAGCGAATCGATCAGGAATCCGAGCGCCGCGTCTTCCGCGTGAAGCGCGTTGAGGTACTTGTTGAACTTCGGCTCGGTCACGTGAAAGTCGATCGCCGGGCCGACCGTGTAGTACGGATAATGCGTCATCATCGTCCACGACATGATGAAAAACGGTTGGCTGCTGTCTCCGTTGATCCACTGCAGCATCGACTTCACGGTCGACATTTCATCGGTGCCGTGTAGGTACGACCACTCGCTGGTGAACTGCGGCTTTCCGTTTCCGCGGTTGTGATAGTCCTCGAGATAATCGAACCCGCGGTTCTTCAGGAACCCGCCACAGTTTTGGAAGCTGAGATCGTTGGACGAGAAGAACGCGGACCGATAGCCGAGCGTTTTCAGCTCTGAAGGGATCGAAGCGACGGGCAGATCCGGCCGCTCCTGCGTGATCGTGCGATAAGAGATCAGCGGATAGATCGAGCAGAGCAGCGACTCCATCGTCTTGGTCGTCGCGGGCGCATGCGCGTAGATGCCGTCGATGATCGCGGAGTGCGGCTTGAGTCGCATGAGGTTCGGCGTGGCACCGGCGCTCGCGCCATACAGGTCGACATACTCCGCGGGCAGGGATTCGATCACGTAGACGATGACGTTCTTGACGGCGGGATCGTGGGGCGCCGAAGAGGTCGCCTGCGTTGTGGCGGAACGTTCGCCCAGCGCTCGCACGTCGTCGGGCGCGACCGGCGTCTTCATCGTGTACAGCTCGGGCGCATCCATCGACTCGACGAGCGACTCGCCCAGCGCCCAAACCGGGTTGACGAGCTTCTGCATCGGCCAGAGGCGCGTCGTGAGCCAGTAATTCGAATACGCGAGATACGCGACGAGCAGCACGAGCATCGGAACCAGCGCAAAGCGCACTCGCGGATAGCGCCTCACACTCCACCGCGCGGCTTGAAAGAGGCCTTCGCCAAGGAGAATGAGCATCAACGCGAACCATGCGAGCGTTACGATGAACCCGCCCGAACCGGAAGACTTCATCGCATCGCGCGCGTCGCGGCTCATCAGGAAACCGGAGTAATACAGCCACTGATAATTCAGCGGCCGGCTCAGCATCGTGACGATGTCGATGTTCGCGATGCAGAACCCGACGATCAGGATCGCGAGAGCGAGATATGCGTAGAACAGCCGCTTCTGCGCGCGAGGTTTTTTGCGCAGCAGCGCGACGAGCCCGAGAAAAAAGAGCGTGAATCCCGCGACGAAGAGGACGTCGTAGCACGCGCTGACGATGACTTTTGCCGCGTTGGTTCGCGGTTCGAGCCACCAGAACCAGTCCCAGCCGACGACGCGCGCGCGGATCGGAACGAGGCAGACGCACATCGCGACCGCGAACGCGACGATGCGCCAGCCCCAGCTTGTGGGCGGTTTCACAGGTACGTCGGTCTCGATCGCCGAATCGGATGGTTTTACTTCTTGGTGCATCCCGGCCAGTAATGCTCGAGGTAGGCGTTGATCGTTTCGTTGGCATCGCCTTCGGCCATGATCTGCCCATTCATCATCCAGATCACACGCTGGGCGATGTTGCGAACGGTGTCGAGGTCGTGGCTCACCAGCAGGATCGCTTTGCCGTCGTGCTGGAACTTGCGGATCTTGTCCTTGCACTTCGGCTGAAATTTCGCGTCCCCGACGGCGAGCACTTCATCGACGAGCAGCACCGCCGGATCGACCGTCACCGCGATGGAAAAGCCGAGCCGCGCCTGCATGCCGCTGGAGTAATATTTCACCGGCGTGTTCATGTGCTCGCCGAGCTCGGAGAAATCGACGATCGACGGATAGAGCTTGTCCACTTCGCGCTTGCGAAGTCCCATGAAGCTGGCGGCGAGATACACATTCTCGCGGCCGCTGAGGTCTTCGTGGAAACCGGCGCCGAGCTCGATGATCGCGCTGAGTCGGCCGTTGATTTTCACGGTGCCGCGCGTTGGCGCATGAATCCGCGAGAGGATTTTAAGCAGCGTGGATTTGCCTGCGCCGTTGTGGCCCACGACGCCGACGGTTTCGCCGGGATAAACCGTGAGATTGAAATTCTGCAGCTGCCACTGCGGGCCTGCGGCGGGGCGCTTGCGGCGCAGAATCATCTGCCCCAGCGCCTCCTTAATCTTCCGCGGGCGGTGCGAGTAGTAGTAGTACTGTTTCCAGACATCGACGCACTGAATGGCCGGCTCGTGTCCGGTCGCAGGCGATGGCGAAGCGACGACGTTCGGAATGGTTGCATCTGCTACGGTCATACAACCTCCGCGAGCAGATGCTTGTAACGATCGAACATCGCGTGACCGGCGAGCAGTGAGCCGAAGGCGAAAAAGATGCAGATGCTCCACGTCGCCGCGGGCGATCCACCAACCGCCGGGTTCGACGGCCAGTGCCCGAAATAGAGCGGCCCGCGGAAAAGCTCGATGAAACCCGCGGCGGGATTGAGCGCCAGCAGAGGAAGGTATTTGCTTCCCGCGATCTTCTGCGATGCCCAGAACACCGGCGTCAAATAGAACAACCCGAGCATCACCAGGTTCACGATGTGATCGAGATCGCGATAGATGACCGCCATCGCCGCCAAAGGAAGCGACACGCCGAGCACGAACACATACGTCAGCAAAATCGCTGCAGGCAGGATCGCGAGCGTTTTGAAGACGGAGAACTCGTAGATCGTGCCGTGATGCAGAATCGCCAGCAGCGTTATCACGATCGTCATCTGCAGGAGAAACTCGACGAGCTTCACCGTCACGCCGGCGATCACCAGGATCTCCATCGGCACATACACCTTGCGGATGATCGTGCTGTTCTTTCGGATGCTGTACATCCCGTCGACGATCCCGCCCTGGATGAATTGAAACGCGATCATCCCGCTCAGCAGCAGTGCCCAATAATGTGGGAACTGTTCGCCGAATCTGACGACACGGCTGAAGATCACAAAATAGATGCCGAGCAGAATCGCGGGATAGAGCAGTGACCAGACGAATCCGAGCGAGGCGAGCTGATATTTCACCTTCAGGTCGCGCAGCACGAGGTTCGCCAGAACGTGACGATACTCAGGCAGCTCGGATAGGCTTTTTGACAGCGGCAGCGCCATGTTTTTCACTACGTTGATCATCGGCCAGATGTCCGGATCTGACCAGTCGCGGGGCCTGAAGCTTGTGATGCCCGCGGAGCACGTCCCAGGCGAAGCGAACGAAACGACGAATCTTAACACCTGAATATGCGATCGGCCCGCGAATTGTGCCGCGAATTTCCAGTGCGATGAGCGAAAACGGATACGTCGTTTTACCTTTGAGCGCGAGCTTCAGATTCCGCCGCCACCAGTTCGGCAAATGCCAGAACAGGTGAATGAGCGAGCGATAATCGCGATAGCGCCAGAAGCATCGCCAATGATACGCGGCGTGTCCGACGGCGTAGCTGTAAACCTGCTTGCGCAGCGCTTCGGGCGACGAGCGATGGAAGTGGTGAACGATCGCGCGCGGGTTGTAATGAATCGTCTGACCCCAGCGCAGGATGCGATAGAACACGTCGGTGTCTTCGCCGCAGCCACCGATTCCGCCGGGGCCGAGATCTTCATCGTAGCCAAAGTCGCGCACGAAGGTCGCGTCGAGCAGCATGTTCGCACCCGCGCCGATGCGCCAGGTTGGGGCGGGCGCGGTGCGGATGCGCGTTCGGAAGAGCGGATCGAAAACGATCGGCACATATCCGCGGCCCAGTCCACCATAGAGTTCGAATGCGATCTCCGCGGCGTTTTCGAGCTGCGCGGGAAGAACCAGGCCGGTCACGCATTTGCAGTTGCCGTCCTGCGTTTCGCGCACGAGCTCGCGGAGCCAGTTGCGCTCGGGCTGGCAATCGTCGTCGGTGAAGGCCACCCAATCGGCGCGCGCGACTTTGAGCGCGGTGTTGCGCGCGCGGCTGAGGCCCGCCTTCGGCTGGCGCGTATAGCTCACGCCAAATCGTTCGGCGATTTCGCG
Source organism: Phycisphaerae bacterium (assembly GCA_025924315.1). Classification (GTDB taxonomy): domain Bacteria; phylum Planctomycetota; class Phycisphaerae; order Tepidisphaerales; family Tepidisphaeraceae; genus JAICIO01. The sequence continues at coordinate 56,120 of JAICIO010000005.1, read as the reverse complement.
TGTCGGGCCGGGATCTTTGCTGTTGTTCACGACGAGCACGTCGTAGTCGGGATAATCAAGCGTCTTCAGATTCTCGAGGCAGCGCTCGAGTTCTTCCGGCCGATCGCGCGTGCAGATCGCGACGGTCACCGGCGGGAGCCAGTAATTCTCATTTTCCGTGCTGATGCGCACCCAGTCGCAGTACGGTTTGGGGAGCCCGGTCTCCAGCAGAATCCGCTCGCGGACGAACGCACGCGCGCGGGGAACGTTGGACGGCCCGCTGAGGATGGGCGCCTCGACGCCGGAGGCTTTCATCGCATCGGGTCCGGATGCAACAGCGGCGCGCGCGAGTTGCTTCAAAATGTGCGGCGTGAGTTTCTTCGCGATGCGACGCCGCAGGCGACGGGGGGTGACGCGGCGGCTGACGGCGGGTCGCGTCATTACTTCGCCGATCGGAACCACGCCGATGCGGACGATCACGCGGATGGCATGGTATCCCTCCTGCAGCTTCAGCGTTGGCCAAGGCTGCATCAGGTCGATTTCTTCGAGTTGGATTCTCAAGCTGCCTTCTCCCGCAGTGCAGCAAGACGACTTTGCATGGCAACGGATTGCACATGCCGCACCGACCTCTTGTAAGCCCGCAGGCCGAGGATCCCTCCGAGGATCTCAATCAGAATCAAATGAACCGGAAAGTGCGCACGGAAACGCGTCGCGAGGCGGAAGTTTTTCCGCAGGCGGCGCAAGCCCCATTCCTTCGTCCACTTCTTGAGCATGCGCAGGCTCTGGTTGCCCAATTCCAGATCCTGCGAATGTTTCGCGACGTACGCGCAGAAGCCCCATCCATAATCGAACATCTGCTTGCGCAATTGCGCCATCGTTTTGCGATGCTGGTGCCAGACGATCGCGGCCGGTTCGTAGACGAGATGCCCGCCGTCGCGAATGCTGCGGGCCATGATGTCGAGATCGCCGCCGCCGCGCGCGAGGCTGCCGACGTCGAGCGCTTCGTCGAATCCGCCCATCGCCTCAAGCGCGCTCTTGCGCAGCGAGAGATTCACCCCGGCGCCGAATCGCCCTGAACCGAGCGGGAAAAATGGACTCCAGGTGCCCGGCTTGTAAACGCGCCGTGTGAAGCCGCGCTGCATTCCGCCGTAGCGCTCGAAATGCTCCTGCGCGTCGGTCTCGATTTCCATCGGAAACGTGATACCAGTGACGCAGTTGACGCGCTGGTCTTTAAAGGCCTGCCCGATCGCGCGCAGCCAGTACGGATCGACGTACGCATCGTCATCGGTGTAGGCGACGATTCCGTGCCTCGCGTTTTTCCAACCGGTGTTGCGCGCATAGTCCAAACCCTTGCGCGGTTCGAGGACGTAGCGCACGTTGTGGAAGTATTCGTCGCAGATGTATTTCGTGCGGTGGGTGACCGGGGCGTTGTCGACGACGATCACTTCCCACTCCGGATAGACGAGCTTGCGCAGGCTCTTGAGCTGCGCGAGAAGCTGATACGGGTGCTCGCGCGTGCAGATGATGACCGAGATCGGCGGAGTGTGGGGCAGGTCATTGGAGAGCTGCGGCCCGCGGTGCATCGCGTCGATGATCTGTGGGCCGATCTGCTCCGCGATGAGTCCGCGGAGGTAATCGGGTTGAATCCAGTTCCCGACGATTGCGCGGCGGAAGCGCACCCATCCGACGGGCCGGTGTCCGAAGCGGATCAGGCACCAGTACGCGCCATATTTCACCTGCGTCGGAATTGGCGCAAGGGGTTTCGCGAGGTCGATTTCTAAGACGCGCGCAGCCATAAGTTATCGGGCCTTCCGGATCGTCCAGTTCGCGAGAAAGTACCCACCACCGGTGGCTTCCAGACTTGCCGCCCGCGGCCCGCGTTGCTTTTCTATCGGCGGGTCACCGAGCGCGATTAACGGGATATTGCCATGATAGTCGACCGGTTTTGTTTATGCACATTTTTGCAGACTTTTTGCACTTTTAGTGGACCCGACCCCTCAAGCTATCTTGATGCATCTGTTGGATTTCGGAGACTTTACCGTTTGGAGAACCTGGCGAATGAGAACGCAGGCAGATGCACAGCAAGAGGCGCACAGAATTACTGGTATTCCTTATTATCGCGAGTAACTTCCAGTGCGTGAAAGTCTTTGGGGCGGTACGGGTCTTGAGGTACCAACTTTCGCAGGAATACGGGTGCGAAATATGCGAACGGCGTGGGGCCGCTCGAGCCTTGTTTGGGTGCCGACCTAGGACTGATTTTAGTCTCGCCAGGGGCATCGCGGGCAAACACATCAGAGTGATTTGAATTGAGCAAGATTGTGCAGCGGGAACCTGCCGGCGCAGATTCCGCGCGCACGGGTCCGTATTGGGAAGTGAGTGAAAAATGCCTAGTCGAAAAACACGGTTGATTTTGGCGAGCGCGACAATGTCGCTTGCGGCAATGTCTGCACATGCTGCGTCCACTTGGACAGGTGCAGCAACCGGCGCAGGCAGTCTGAACTTCAGCAATTCGGCAAACTGGTCGTCCCTCCCATCAAGCAGTGCAACAACCGATTTGATTTTCGCAGGCACGACGAATATCAGCGGTATCAATCAAGACATCGCGTCGCCGATGATCGTACATTCGTTGACATTCAACAATTCGGCAGGCGCCTTCTCGCTGACTGGATCCTCGTTCAACAATCAAGTTGGCGTTGAGATCAACCAATCTTCGTCAAGCGCGATTAGCATCGCCAATGGCTTCGTGATCCCAAACAACAGCGGCTCGAACAACACCCACACGATAACGCTCGATGGAGACGGCACGGGTGTATTGACGTTGTCCGGCACTTTTGGCGATGGCAATGGGTCGAGAAAGACGGCCATCTCGAAAAGCGGTAACAGCGTCTTTCTGCTCAGTGGTGGCGGCGGCTACTCCGGTGGAACGACAATCACCGGCGGAACTCTTCGCATATCGAATGCCTCCGCGCTGGGCACTGGCGCCGTGACTGTGGGTGGCGTGGGTGCGGGTACGCTGGATCTCTCAAATGTTGCGCTCATCGCAACAAATCTCACGTTGAATAATGGCGCCATGCTGCTCGGTTCCGGCGGAGCGAACTCCAGCTATAGTAACAGCGGCTCTCCTTCGATCGGCAACGGTGCTGCTGTGACGTTTGCGACTGCAACGAGCAGCGATGTGCTGACCATTAGCACGTTCATTGAAACGGGAAATGCGTCATCTTCCATCACCGTCAGTGGCCCTGGAACAACGGTGATCAGTAGTGGATCTGCCGGAGCCGCCGCTTACGCTGGTTCATGGAACCTCGACGGCTCGAGTACCACGGTTCTCCGTTTAAGCAATGCAAACGCACTCGGAAATCCGAACGGCACCGGCGGGCGACCGATTACATTGACCGCTGGAACGTTGCAGCTGCGTGTTACGACGGGGTCCACTTTCACCACATCGACCACGGTTGCCGGCAACGTTGCGATCACGCCCGATGCTGGGACATCCGGTAGCTCATCGAACACACACGCGTTGGGCAATCTGACCGTCAACGATGGCGTGTTGGGCGTGAACACCCTCACTCTGACCGTGAACCAGGGGACGAATTACAGCGCGAACGCGACCGGTTCATTGATCTTCGGCCCGACGACATTAAACGACAACATCAGCTTCGCGCTGAACAATACGCACGGTAGTGGTGTGGGCGCCGTGACGCTCGGTGCGCTAAATGATACTGGCGCGGCCAAAACGATCAGCACGGGTGGCGGCGGGGCGCTCACCTTGGGAACTGCGGCCAGCAGTCTTGTCGATGGGACTGCCGTAAACATTACTGGCGGCACGGTCAACAGCAACGTGAACAATGCGCTCGGTTCGCTGGCCAACGTCACGCTGAGCACCGACGCGACCTTTAATGTCGGCGCAAGTCAGACCATTGGTGCTTTGAATAGCGCCGTATCCAATACGGGAAACGTGACGCTTGGAAGCAACGTTCTCACGATTGGCAACAGCAACAACAATCTCTCGGGTTCGTTCGCTGGCGTGATCTCCGGAACTGGCGGGATCATCAAAGCTGGCTCAGGCGTTCAAATACTCTCCGGTTCGAATACCTACGCCGGTCTCACCGACATCCAGAACGGCAAGGTCACGCTCAAAAATACCGGAAACATTGCCGGTTCGATTCACGTCAGCAGCGGGACGACGTTCGACGTCACAGACTTCAATGGAGGTGGCGGATTCACCATTGCGGCCAACCAAACGCTCTCGGGCAAAGGCACCGTTTCAGGAAAGGTGAACATCAACACCGGCGCGACCATTTCGCCCGGCGACAGTCCGGGCGTGATCACCGCCGACGCGATGGACTTCGGCAACACCGGTCACTATCTCTGGGAAGTGAACGATGCCAGCGACACGACCGGTTTGCAGGCCGGCATCATCTTCGACAAGATCCACGTCACGGGGGTGCTCAATATCTCGGCGGATTCGGGAAACAAGTTCAATATCGATATCACCTCGCCGAACGGTGGCACAACCGACGTCGCGAACTTCGACAAGACCCACAACTACGATTGGGTCATCGCGACGGCCGATGGTGGCGTCACGAACTTCCACATGAACCAGGACCAGTTCATGCTCAACGATTTTGTGAGCAATGACACGACGGGCGTAAACGGCGCGCCCGACGGCGTGTGGAGCATCCTGCTCGGCAACAGCAACACGGACCTGATCCTTCACTACTCCGCCGCCCCAGAGCCGGGCTCGATGACGCTTTTGGCGATCGGGATTGGCGGGTGGCTCGGTCGGCGGCCACGACGGCAGCCCGTCTCCGCGTAGTTGGATCGACATATCAAAACGCTTTGAGTCCGCCAGTGCGCGCTGGCGGGCCTTTCCTTTTACGATCTTGCTGCAAAAATCTGTCAGAAGCCCGCAATTTATTGGCATTATCGGACGCCATTCCCTAAGGTGACGTCGAGGGTTGCGGAACATTGCTGACGGCAATGCTTCGCAGGGGCCGTGGCGATACATGTCGGGCTTCTTCGATTGGCAGTTCATTGGTTCCCTGTTCCACCGCGCACCGGATGCGCGCTGCTCACTGAACCGTGAACTGATCTCACCGACGCGGGCACGTTGGGTTCGGCCGATCGCTTGAACACTTCCGCCACTCCCATCCCTTGGGCCGAACGTTTTCGACCCGGGTTTGAAAATGCGTCGAGGCACGCCGCGATTTCACGTCGCGGTGTGCTCTCGAATCCTTGGGAAGGATGGTCATCATGTCGTTCCGTCTCACTCGCGCGCGTTTCATCACTGCGCTCGTCGCGTCGGTTTGCATCACGAGCAACAGCTTCGCAATCGCGTACACCTGGTTCGGTCCCGGCGGATCTGCGACGGCGCCCACCAGCGGCAATTGGAGCCTCACAAGCAACTGGCTCGGTGGCACGCCCGCCAGCGCCAACACATCGACGCTTACCTTCGGCGGCACGACGGACTACAACGCGAACAACGACCTCGCGGCGCTCAGCGTCATCAACAAGATGCTGTTCACCGGCAGCGGATCGATCGGCATCACCGGAAATCAGCTACGCCTCTCCGGCACAAACCCCGGAATCGATCAGGGCGGCAGCGGCACGGTCAACATCACGACCAACATACAAGGCGACGGCACGATCATCTTCTTCACCGGCGCGGGAAGCGGCGCGGTGCTCTATCAAGGAATCATCAGCGATCGCAACGCGGGCAATCCGAGCGGCCTGACGAAGAGTGGCACCTACGACCTCACGCTTTTCGGCAACAACTCTTACTCGCTCGCGACAACCATCAACGCCGGCACGCTGCGCCTTGGGAACAGCGGCGTCGTGCCGGATGGATCCGCCGTCACCGTTGCAAACGTCGCAACGTTTGATGTGAACGGCAAGACCGAGACCATCGGCTCGCTCGCTGGCGGCGGAAGCGTCACGCTCGGCACGAACGGCGCGCTCACCGCCGGTGGTGACAACACCTCGACGAGTTACTCCGGCGTGATGAGCGGCTCGGGAACGTTCACCAAAGCCGGCAGCGGCGTCGAGACCTTCGTCAAGGTGAACACGTACACTGGCACAACCATTGTCAGCGCGGGCTCGCTTCGCTTCGGCATCGACAATGCCCTGGACAGCACGTCGAACGTCGTCGTGAACGGCGGAAGCCTCGATCTGAACGGTCACGCGCTGACGATCGCGACGCTCTCGGGCAGCGGCGGCACTGTCGCGGTCGGCGCGGGGACGCTCAATGCCTATGGCGACAACAGCTCCGGCACGTATGCCGGCACCGTTACCGGCACCGGCACGTTCAACAAGAACGGCACCGGCGTCGCCACTCTCAGCGGCGCGGGCAGCTCGATCAACAACGTCCTCATCAACGACGGCACGCTCCGCCTCGGCGCGAATGGTGTCTTCACCAACGCCGCCAACATCAACATTGCGAGCCCCGCCGTCTTCGACGTCAACACCCGCACCGTCACGAGCGGCGCGCTCACCGGCAGCGGAAGTGTGACGACGGGCACGAACGGCGTGCTGACCGCAGGCGCGACGCCGAGCTGGACCTACGACGGCGTCATCAGCGGCGCCGGCGGATTCACCAAAGCCGGTAGCGGTGTCGCAACGTTCACCAACGCGCAAACCTACACTGGCGCCACTACGGTCAACGTCGGTACCCTGCGCCTCGCCTCCAGCGAGCGCCTCGCCGATACCACCGCCGTCAGCGTCACCGGCACGCTCGATCTCGCGAACAACACGGAAACCGTTTCCTCCATCGCCGGCGCCGGAAGCATCACCCTCGGCAGCGGCACGCTCATCGCGGGTGATACGTCATCCAACTTCACGGGTGTAATCAGCGGCACTGGCGGAACGTTCGTAAAGACCGGCGTCGGATCGCTCAACCTCGCAGGCGCCAACTCGTACACTGGGCCGACCTTTATCAATGGCGGCAATCTGCGTCTGGGCGCCAGCAATGTGCTTTCCGACTCGACAGCCGTCACGATCGCCGCCAGCGCGACGCTCGCGCTCGCGAACAACATCACCGATACGATCGGCTCGCTCGCCGGTGCCGGCAGCGTCGCCTTCGGGAATGCCGGCTCGGCGCTGACGGCCGGTTTTGATGACACGTCCACGACTTTCTCGGGTGTGATCAGCGGAAACGGTTTCTTCACCAAGATCGGCAACGGCGTCGCCACCTTCAGCGGCGCGAACACCTACATCGGCGCAACCAACATCAACGCCGGGATCCTGCGCGAAGGCGCAAACAACGTTCTCTCCGACAGCACCGCCGTCACCGTCGCCGGCAGCGCGACGTTCGATCTCAGCGGCAACACCGACACGATCGGTTCGCTCGCCGGCGCCGGCACCACCGATCTCGGCGCAACCGGCGCGCTCACCTGGGGCGCAAACACCTCCGCCACGTATTCCGGCGTGATGATCGGCGCCGGCAGCTTCAACAAGGCCGGCACCGGCGTCGCCACGTTCTCCGGCGCGAGCACCTACACCGGCGCGACGAACATCAACAACGGCCAGCTCGTGATGGGCGCGAGCAACGTCCTCTCCAACTCCACCGACGTCACCGTCGCTGCGCCCGCGACCTTCGACCTTAACGGCACCAGCCAAACCATCGGCTCGCTCGCCGGCGCAGGCAGCGTCGTTCTCGGCGCGGGCGCGCTCACCGCCGGCGGAGACGACGCCTCAACCACCTACTCCGGTAATATGTCCGGCGTCGGCGGCGTCTTCTTGAAAGCGGGCAACGGCGTCGCCACCTTTAGCGGATCGAATTCCTACACCGGCGCAACCTTCATCAACCACGGCACGCTCCGCCTGGGCGCCGACGATGTCCTCTCCGATTCCACCGCAGTTCACATCGCCCCCGTCGCGACGTTCGACGTCAACGGACACAGCGACACGATCGGCGCGCTCTCCGGCGCCGGCAGCGTCACGCTCGGCAGCGGATCGCTCACCTCGGGCGCCGATAATTCCTCCGCGGGCTATCCCGGCATCATGTCGGGCGCCGGCGGGTCGTACACCAAGGCCGGCCTTGGCGTCGCGACGTTCAACAACGTTCACACCTACGATGGCCTCACGCACATCACCGGCGGCACGCTCTTCCTCGCGGGCACCGGCAGCATCGTCAGCTCCGTGAAAGTCGAAGCAGGCAGCACGTTCGACATCTCCGACTTCGGCGCCACCGGCTTCACCGTCGCCCCCGGCAAAACCCTCTCCGGCGGCGGCACGGTCGCCGGCAAAACGATCATCACCAATACCGCCACCGTCTCGCCAGGGAGCAGCCCCGGCGCGCTCTCGCTCGGCGATCAGGAATGGGGACAGGGCGGAACCTATGTATGGGAAGTGAACGACGCCGCCGGCACGGCCGGCGCCGGCTTCGACCAGCTGCAGCTCAGCGGCGCGCTCGCCGTCACGTCAACGAGCGGCAACACCTTCACCATCGACGTGCGTTCGCTTACCGCCGGCAACACGCCCGGTGACGCGCAGAACTTCGACAAGACGCAGAACTATTCCTGGATCATCGCCACCACCACCAGCCCCGTTTCGATCGACCCCGCCGTCTTCCAGATCCTCACCACCGGCTTCACCAACGACATCACGGCGACGAATGACCCCGGCGCCCAGAACGGCGCGTTCACGATCACGGCCGACGGCGACAACGTGCTATTGAATTACTCCGCCGCCCCCGAACCCGCCAGCACCGCGCTCCTGGCCCTGGCCCTGATGACGACCCTCACCCGCCGCCCCCGGCGGCGAGTGGCGGCGGGCGCCTAAGCCAGGGGTGTGCCGGAACGGACAGCGGCCCGGATCGGAACTTCCGATCCGGGCCTTTTTTTTCGCGCTGCTCGGTGGAACACCTTTCCCAATTTAATGTCGTGAACGTTCGCTCTTTTTGGTAATCCCGCTCACGTCTCGATACTTTTCCACTTCAACATGTCCACCGATGATCGATAGGGGCAAGTCTTGGGGTGAACCATGCGCGCAGACGCAGCGATTGAAATGGGGAAAGCATCCAGCTTGTACCGACGTTGGGCACTCACGCTTTGGATGTTCGTCGCAACCACAGCGATCCTTGCGGGACAAACGCGGGCACAGATCTCGCAGACCACGCGCACCTACAGCGAAAACTTCGACATTATGGGCACGGCCGGGAACCTCGCCCCCACCGGATGGTTCGTCGGAACCGACGGCTCCGCCAGCACTACCACGGTTGCCGCAAACTCGGGCGCGGCAACCTCTGGGAATAACTTCAACTACGGAAATAGCGGGGACCGCGCGCTTGGCTCGCTTGCATCGGGTGGAGTAGAACGCGAGACGGAATTTCGGGCCGCCAACAACGCCGGCGCAAGCATTCTTTCCTTCACGATCAACTACACGGGTGAACAGTGGCGTCACGGCGCTTCGGCGGTCACCAACACGCTCAGCGCGAACTACAGCTCAGACGGAAGCAGTTTCGTGGCGATGGGGAGCTCCTTCAATTTTGTGAGCCCTGTGAACAGTGGCAGCGGGACTGCACTCGACGGAAATGTCTCGGGGAATTTCACCACCGGTCGCGGCGGACTGTACACGCCCGGCAGTTCGGTGGCCGCAGGCGGAACAATCTACCTTCGCTGGTCCGATCCCGATGATACCAACGCCGACGATGGCCTCGCCATCGACGACTTCAGCATCACCTTTAACTACGCTCCGCTGTATTGGGATCTGAACGGCAATTCATCCGGCGTCGGAAGCAACGGTACGTCGGGCACGTGGAACACGACGGCCAACAACTGGACGGAAAGCTCCACCGGATCCACAGGCATCAAAGCGTGGGCGTCCGTGAGCAAAGCGATCTTCTCGGGGACCGGCGGTACCGTCAGTGTCGCCGCCGCTGTCTCCACCGAAGATGGTCTGCAGTTCGACGCCGACGGCTACCAACTCACGGACGGCGGCGGCTCGATCACGCTTGCACCCCTGGGCAACACCATCACTGTCACGAACGCAGCGCACACCGCGAAGATCGCCGCGCCGATCGCGGGCATCAGCGGGCTGACCAAGGCGGGTGCGGGAACGCTCGTGCTCAGCTCGTCGAACAATTCCTATTCGGGCAACACGACGATCAGCCTCGGCGCACTGCAGGTCGGCGACGGCGGAACGAGCGGTGTGCTCGGCAGCGGGAACGTCGTCAACAACAGCAAGCTCGTCTTCAACCGCAGCGACGGGTACAGCGTCGCCAATGCGATCAGCGGATCGGGGAACCTGTATCAGGTCGGCAGCGGATCGACGACGCTGACCGCGTCGAACGCCTACACCGGCACGACGAACGTGACCGCCGGAAAGCTCATCGTGAATGGCACGCTTACAAGTGGCGGCGGCGCGGTGACGGTGGGCGACGGCGTGAACGCCAACACCGGCGTGCTCATGGGGACCGGTTCCATCTCGCGGTCGGTGAAGATCGACAAGGGCGGGACGCTCGCGCCGGGCGACAATGGCGTCGGAATCCTCAAGACCAACGACCAGACCTGGATCGGCGGCGGAACGCTTTCGATCGAGATCGGCGACGCCAGCGACCAACTGCAGTCGTCGGCCGGTAGCAAATACGACCAGCTGCAGCTCAACGGCTCGCTCGATCTCACGGCGCTGACGACCGGCAGCAGATTCAAGATCGATGTCACCGGCGCGACGGACGGGACGATCGCCCACTTCGACAAATCCCTGAACTACGACTGGCTGATCGTGAACAGGAGCGGCGGGGTAACGATCGACCCGAGCCTCTTTGATGTCTACGACCACGTGAGCAACGACCAATCCGGCGCGGACGGCGCGCCCGGCGGTTCATGGAGCCTCTTCGGGAACGCAAGCGGCGTGATCCTTCACTACTCCGCCGCCCCCGAGCCGGGAACGTTCGGCCTCGTATCACTGATGATGATGTCCAGGTTGCTCAAGCGCCCGAGACGTGCGTCCCGCATAGCCGTTTAGCCGCGAGCTTGCTCGCGTGGTTTTTCTGCTTAAAAAACTCGCGAGCAAGCTCGCGGCTAAACGCGCACAGCCCGAGCCGCCTCGTGCTCCTCGGTCATCTACCGGCGCGGGAACACATTCCCAACAATTGCGGTGACGATCGTCGCAACAGTAAGGACGAAGAACACGAGCACGCCGATCATGAAAATGTCCTGGGTTCCCCCGATTCCCTGAATTCTTTCACGTCTTTTGTGAATGATCGAGCGCGCCATCTCCGTGATGGGCATGGTGAGCAAAGCGGCGATCATTAGACACCAGAACAGCCGTTCCACGTTAGTGTACCATGCTAAGAGTTCAACCGCCCCTGCGCTCGCACAACTCCGGTAGACTGCCTCCCGGATCCTGGAAATAGATCAGCCGGAATGCGGAACGGCGAGGCTGACGGTAGAATCGCGATAGCATATGCAATCCGGCGAGCAGGCGAAACGTCCGTGGGCAATTCGGCGATGGTGCCTGAAGTTGTCTATCGTGTTGGCGACGATCGCCGAAGTCGCATTCATCGTGACCGATGTTGTGATGATCGCGTCGCGAAATCGGATTCTCGCGGTGATGGCGCTCGCCTTGGCTTGGCCAGCGTACTACGGGATCGTGCTGGCCATCGCTTATGGGATCGCACAAATTGATCAACAGGGTTCTTTTACCGAGCAGTCCTCCGAGCGGTATTCCGGTCTGTTTCCAAAGCCCGCCCGCGCATCGCTCGACACGTGGTACACCATCTCTCCTAATATTGCGCTACTAGCGTTTCCTCTGATGGCCATTCTGATGAGCTGCTTGATTCTGTGGTGCGCGGCCACAGGGCAGTTGCACTGGTAATCTGTCATCCGTGTATGATTGAGTCGACGCCACGCCTCGCCCGCGGATTCCTTCGTGTCCATTCGGCATGATTCGCTTCGCCATCATTCGTGGACAACAAATCCGTGTTCATCTGTGTTCATCCGTGGCTAAGAATTCCGATCACCCCGCCTTGTACTCGCACAACTCCAGCAGATTGCCTTCGGGGTCCTGGAAATAGATCAGCCGCTTGCGGACGCCGCCGGTGTAGGTGACCTGCGTGTCGGGGACGCGCTGGATGTCGCTGAAGAACTTCGTGCTGCTCGCGCGCAGCTTGGCGACGGTGGCGTCGATGTCGTCCACGCGGAAGGCGATGTGGCGAAAGCCGATGGTGTTGGCGCGGTCGAGCCCGGGCGGCGCGGCGCTGGTGGGGCGGCGATAGGCGATCAATTCGATCCGCGGGCCGGTTTCAAGGTCGAGATACACGACGTCGCCGAGGACGTCTGTGAGGCCGACGGTTTCGTCGATCCATTTCCCGCTGATCGTCACGCGCTTGGTCTCGCGCAGGCCGAGCACCCGCGTGTAAAAATCCACCATGCGATCGAGATCGCGAACAACGATGTTGATGTGGTCGAGCTGTTGAATCACGGCGGTAAGGTAGCACGGCTTTTCAAGCCGTGCATCTGCGGAAGAGGATTGTCCACGAATGGACACGAAGGGACACGAATAAAAGGCGGGGGGATTCTTCTTCGTGTTACTTCGTGTCCTTCGTGGAAAAATAATGCACGGGTTAAAAACCGTGCTACTCATTCGCTGCCTGAGGCGGAGGATAATCGCCCAGCGCCAGCCGCACACAGATCTCTTCCTCAACAATGCGCGCTGCCTGTTCGAATACGGTCTGATCGATGAGGCGTGCGTCGACCAAGGCGTCAACTGCCAAAACAGCGACTTTCGTCGCCCACGCTTTCTGTTCTTCTGCGTTCATGTGTCACCTATTCGAGAAGCAAACTGCGAAAATACCCCCGTGGATCTGCGGAAGAGGATTGTCCACGAATGAACACGAAGGGACACAAATGAAAGGCGGGGGAATTCTTCTTCGTGTTCCTTCGTGTCCTTCGTGGAAAAATAATGCACGGGTCGAAAAACTGAAAGCCGGTGTCGCGAGTACGCTTTTGCACCTTTGATTCAACATCCAATACGATCTCCTGTAGCATGGACAACTACAGGAGAATCATGAGCAAACTTTCCCGACGTGATGTGATGAAGGCCGCGGGCGCAGTGGCAGCGGCGCCGGTTTTGGCGAGTGCGCCTGTCGCGCGAGCGCAGACGACGGCGAGCACGCAACCAAAGAAGACGCGGCTCGCGATCATCGGCTGCGGAGGGATGGCGGGGTTTCATACGCAGTTCTTCGGCAAGCGCGGGATCGAGCTGGTCGCGCTGTGCGATGTGGATGAGGATCACTCGGCGGATTTCAACAAACGACTCTGCGGCGGGAAGGCTTTCGTCACCAAGGAATATCGCGAGATTCTCGAGCGGCCGGATGTGGATGTTTGCCTCATCGCGACGCCGGATCACTGGCATACGAAGATCGCGGTCGATGCGATGCGGGCGGGGAAGGATTTGTATCTGGAAAAGCCAGCGACGCTGACCGTGGCGGAGTGCGCGCTGCTGCGGAATACGGTGCGGCAGACGAGCCGAATCGTGCAGGTCGGCACGTGGCAGCGGAATGACGATCACTTCCTTCCGCCGGTCGCGCTCGTCCATGCGGGCAGACTCGGCAACATCAAGCGCGTGACGGTGTGCGTCGGTCCGCAGCCGCAGAAAAACACGCCGGAGGGTTTCAAACCCTCGCCGGTTCCGAAAAGTCTGGACTGGGATCGGTGGCAGGGACAGGCGCCGGCGCACGAGTACATCAAGGAGCGCTGCCACTTCACGTTTCGCTGGTGGTACGAATATTCCGGCGGCATGGCGACGGACTGGGGCGCGCATCATGTGGACATCGCGCAGTGGGCGGTCGCGCCGGATCTTCCCGGGCCAATCTCGCTCGAGGTGATGAATGTCGATCGGCCGGTGCCGATGAAGGACGGCTGGCCGACGGAGGACAACAAGTACAACACCGCGACGAAGTTCGGCGTGCGGATCAAGTTCGCCAACGGCGTGGAGATGCTGCTGCACGATCAGCTGCCCGGTTTCCCCGGCGACAATGGCATCCTCTTCGAAGGCGACGAAGGCACGCTCTTCTGCAACCGCGAGAAGATCATCGGCAAGGCATTTGATGAATTGAAGACGAAACCGCTGCCGAAAGATCCGCTGTTCCTTCCGCCGACGGATACGAGCATGCCGCAACCACCGGAGCGCCACATGGCGGAGTTCCTGCATTGCACGCGCACGCGTCGCCAGCCGCGCTCGGACGTCTTCAGCCACACGCGGAATCTCACGACGTGCCATCTCGCGATCATCGCGATGCGCCTCAATCGCGAGATCTTCTGGGACGCAACGAAGCAGCAGATCGTCGGCGATCAGCAGGCCAACGGCTTCCTCGCGCGCGAGCAGCGCAAGGGATATGAAATCGTCTGAGCATCGTTGATGCTTTGTAGGGTCCGCTTCAGCGGACCGGTTACTTCTGTTCGAAAAGTCAAATAACCGGTCCGCTGAAGCGGACCCTACAAGGCTCGTGCGTTAATCAGATCCATCCGGAATCGTTTGTTGCGCGGCAACTTCTGCTGCTTCAACCTTTGGCGTTTGGTATTTCTTCATCGCACGTTCGGCCGTGCAGAAATTGTTTGAGCCTCTTGTCACGCCGAGGATTTCGTACTCAATCTCGCTGTTGATTTCGGCGCCAATCAAAAGCACCAGCGCGTCGAGATAGAACATGAACAGCAGCACCACCACCCACCACGCGCTGCCGTACGTCTCCTTGTAATGCCTGCTGTAGTCGTTGACGTAGTAGCGGAACACGGAACCGAGCAGCACCCACACCACCATGCAGAAGACCGCCCCCGGCGTCACGCTGCGCCACACGCGCTTCACGCAGGGGCCATACTGATAGATCAGCGCGAGAATTAGAAAAGCACATGAGACCGCGAGCGCTCCGCGGAGGAAGTCGAACAACCATACCGTTCCCGTTGAAACCGCATGCGCCCCATGCAGCAAAATCGATTGGCGGAAGATCGTGCCCATCGGCATCAGCACGATGATCACGATCACCAGCATCGACACGAGCAACGTGAGCCCGAAACCCATCGGCCGGCGCTTGTAGTACACCCGCACGTGCGGCTGTTCATAACATTTGTCGAGCGCCGCCATCGTCACGGTGATGCCACCGCTCGCGGCCCATAGCGCGATGAACAGACTTAGAAACAGCACCGAGCCATTTTGGGGCGTCGCGTGCATGCGCGCCTTGACGTTCATCGCGTCCCAGATCGCATCGGCGGCGCGATCGGGGATCAGCGTCGCGAGAAAAACGTGCGCTTCGTCGAGCGTTCGGCTCTTCACCGGGGCCGGCAGGTAGAGAAGCAAACCGAAGAGGAAGATGAAGAAGGGAAAGATCGCCAGCAGCCAGGAATATGCGAGCGTGCCGGCGAACATGAACAGGTCATCATCAATCGTTTCACGGCGCACGCGGCGCAGGAACTCCCGCCAACCGATTCGTCGAACGACGATGGGGACATCGATCAGCCGGGCCATGGGTGGATTGTCGAAGGGGATCGCGACTGCGACAAGCGCGAAGGGATGCGAATCAATCACCGGGAAAATAATCGCCGATCGGACGAACGTTCCCTTGAGCCGTTCGCCACACGCGAACGGGCGTAGAGGTCGCTCGTGTGAGGTACAACGCGCGTTTTTCAGAAGATTGTATGCGCCAAAGGTAAGCCCCTCAGAAACGTGCGTTCGACAGCAAGTTTACGATGTTCTTTATTGCGGATATCTTGTTGTGAAAGGAAATAATTGCGGGGGTCCATTTGTTATTCTGATAGACTGGGCGCTCGGAATAGACGGCTGCGCGCCGTCCATTTTCATTTGTTCGCCGCCGTTCACGTTAGCTAGATTGCATAAAAGTCGCGCCGGGGAAGGTGCCGATTCTGCGCGCGGGGCTAGCGCGCTCAACGGAACGCTCGCGCGGGATCAATACGAATCAAACTTCAGGGAGCGAAGGTGGTTTCATGGGCGAAGAAGCGCAGAGGGGTTCACAAGGCGTTCGAGAGTTTCTCAACAGCAACGCGGGCAAAGGCGTAACCATCGCCTTTATCTTAATTGCACTCGGCGTCGTATTTTTCTCGATCAAAGGATCGTTCGGTTCCAGTGAGATTCAGAACTTCGCGAACACGCGCACGTTTATCTGCGCGGAAACGCTCAAGCCTTATCAGTATGAGCTGACGGCGACGTCGAAGATCCCCGCGCCTTCACCCTTCAGCGGGAAAAACACCGGATATCCCGCGGAAATGTGCTACTGGACGAAGGAGGGGAAAATCAGGCCGACACCCTATCCGGTATTGCTCAATTCCTACCGAAAGCTCCCCGAGCCGACGTTCTGCCCGGACTGCGGGCGGCTCGTTACCGTCCGAAATCCCGCGCCGCAATCGGGCGCTAAACCGCCACCCACGGAGGCCGAATGGAAAGCAAATCCTCGGTCACACCCGGCGGCGGAATAATGAACTTAGAACCACACACGGGAGGCCGTATGCAGAACGTTCGAAAGATGGATCGAGGTTTCACGCTGGTCGAGCTGCTCGTCGTCATCGGGATCATCGCGCTGCTGATCTCGATTCTCCTTCCCGCGCTCAGTAAAGCTCGGCGAGCGGCCAACACGATCCAGTGCGCTGCGAATCTCAGAACCATCTGCCAGGGCATGCGAATGTATGCCGCGCAGAACAACGACTACATCGTCGGCAACTGCTTCAGCTCGGCGCGGTTCATTTACACCGACCCATTCCAGCAACCGGACGTGCAGGCCAACGGCAACCAGCCGTTCACCTTCGGCAACACGAATTGCCCGGTCATCACGGAGAACTGGGACTGGACCTCGCCCATCGCGAAGGTGATGGGAATCGCATTTGACGACGGCCCGACGTCTGCGTCGCGCGAACAGCGATTTCATGACCTCAACGATTTCGGCTCGTTCAAGTGCCCGGAAAATACGTTCTTTTATACCTCCACCGGCTCCGGTACGACGGCAATGACGGTCTACCCCACCGGCCTGAACGTGTCGTACAACACCGCCACGATCTTCGGATTAATTCGAAAGCGATCCGCCGGCGCCGGCTCGAGCGCGCAGGGCTCGACGCGAACCTACTGCCGTCCCGAGTACAACAACCCGCCATCGTACATTCCGAAAGTCGCGAAGGTGGGGCAGGCGTCATCGAAGATCTTCATCGGTGACGGCGCTCGCTTCACCACCGCGACGGCCGCGCCGACGGTGATCTTCGCGTATCTCTCGGCTGGTGGCGGCATGCACGCCGACGCGGGTCCATGGAGCGCATTCACCAATTCATGGAATCGTTCGACCGCTCCGGGGAATGGTGCGGTTTCGCCGACCGTCGAGCCGCGACTGATCGCCTTCCGACACGGCACGCAGCGGCCATTCCAGAACGCCGATACCTACAAGGGCAACTTCGGGTTCTTCGATGGCCACGTCGAACTGCTCGGCGACCTGCAGGCGGCGAATCCGGCGTACTGGGCACCGAAGGGCTGCGAAATGACCATCGACAACTCGCAGGCCTACAAAGACGTGGTGAACACGTACTTCAGCGGAACCCCTCAAACGCCGTACATGGTTCCGTAAGGCACAACGGGTAAAGGGATAACAATCGCGAAGGGGTTTCCTCTAACACAGGGAACCCTTTCGTTTGTTTTTGGAATATAGAAGAGGCGCGCTTTTCGACCGCGCGTGTTATATTATCCGGCGGATTCGAGCGGCCATGAATCGGCCGAACCACTCGTTCGCTTCGTTCTCTTTTGCAACGCGAAGAAGGAACTTCCGCGGCGCCGGCCAGGTCCGGCGCCCAGCGAGTGCACGTGCGCCCAGGGCAAGATTTCATGATTCATGCGGGCGGCGGCGAATAAGTCGCGCGCCGCGGCGGTTCTGATGGGGTTAGCGAGCGTGCGCCGTTTAGCGGCGGCCCGCAGGGCCGGCCCTGCGGGCCGCCGCTAAACAATACAAACGAAGCGCTGAACAGTGACGGGTTGCGTACGCTTAGTTGTTAGAACGGGGAACGCCCTGACGTTGACTTGGGGCTGTGTGTGATGCAGGGAGTATCCATGAAGAAGCAGCGAAAGCCCCGCGGGTTTACCTTGGTCGAGTTGCTCGTCGTGATCGGCATCATCGCGATTCTGATCGGGCTGCTTCTGCCTGTGCTGAGTGGAGCGCGCGCCGAAGCGGCCAAGGTCCAGTGCCTCAGCAATCTCCGGCAGGTAGGTATCGCAACCGCGATGTACGTTGCGGAGAATAAGCAAACCTATCCGCAACCAACAGGCAGTGGCGATCCCGTCGGTCGTATCGCACAGCAGGTTCTGTGGTTCAACGCATTGGACTCATACCTTCAGCGAAACATTCAGGACGTGTCGGGCGGCAGCGCCAAAATCCGAAACTACACGCTCTTAAAGCAGGATCCCGTTTACCAATCGTTCGGCGAGAACACGACGGTGACTGGCGGGAACGGATCGCGCACGTTCAAGATGAATACCTATTTCGGTGGAACAAAGGCGAATCCGTATTGGACGCGCGTAAGCAGAATCCACGACTCAGCGCGGACCGTGCTTTACTTCGATGGTATTTCGATCGATTGCTGCTTTGTTCTCCCGCCGCTATCCAGTGATAGCTTTTCGTCGGCTTTTGACGGCGACGAAGGATCAGTCGGCGTGCGTCACGATAGAAACAAGGCCGCGAACGTGTGCTTCGCCGATGGTCACGCTGCCAGCATCACGCAGCCACTTTTCAACTACAGCTCCGGCTCCGGCAAATCGAAATTCATGACTTGGTACTTCGAATACGTGAATGATGACTTAACCACCCAAGGCGCGCCGAAAGATCCACGACAAACATTGATCTGGAACTTCCGCCATCCGTAATCCAATGATAGCGCAAGTAGGGTGCGCTTCAGCGCACCGGTTATTTCTTCCCGTCGGAAACGAATAACCGGTGCGCTGAAGCGCACCCTACGTCGTGTTATGGCTACTTTTACGCAACTTGAAGTGCCGCCTCGCGCACGGCAAATGGCGTCGGACTCGGCGTGATCAATCGCGTCCAGAGGATGCACGCTTCGAGGCAGATCCAACCCGCCAATCCCACGATGATCCAGATCCCGAGCGGATCGAAATAGTCGCTGACCACTCGATTCAGAAGCTTCGGCGCGTTCCCTTTGTAGATCCCTTTGGTCAAACCGATCAGCGGGTGCGGACGGAACAGCCGCGCGTTTCCGCTTCGCAGCCACGCCATTCCGCGGTCGCCTTTTTTCGTTGCGACGATGAGGGCTTCGCCCGCCTCCGCATCGTCTTTGATCAAGCGCACGCCTTCCTTGCCCGCGAGGTGCAACGCGAACGCGGCGCTTCGCTCCTTCTTCACGAACTTCGCGATCTTCTCGATATCCTGTGGATCGTCCGCGAAGCGCATCAGCCGAATCGCGCCCGCGGGCGAGCTGTGCGCGGCGATCTCGCCAACATTCTCCGCGACCTTCGTCAGCTCCTTGTCTTCGCGGCCCATCTTCGCACTGCGCTTGGCGAGATCGACAAGCGTTTCACCAAGGCGTCCGCCGATCGCGCCCATCTTTTTGCCGATCTTCAGCAGCGAAACGCCCCAATCGATCTCCGGCGCGACCGTCGTTGCCAGGCCAATCCCCGAGAGCGACAAGATCACCGGATCTGCTTCACCATCGATCGCAAAGTGTGCGCTTTGCAGCAGCAGATCGCGCACATCGCCGACAACAAGCATGTCCGCCCCGACCGCTCCGACCAGTTCTTCAACGCTATCACCACGACCCGTGAACGCGCCCCTGCCGACGTCCTTGATCCGCCGATAGATGCTGTCGCGCTCCGAAACGATGAGCTCCCGCTCCGCGAGCATCGGCTGCGCGACATCGGGCGACGCATCGGTGATCCCTTCGTCGATCACCATCAGCGCCTCGCCATACCGCTTCTCCATCCGCAGCCGGTGCGCCTCGCCGAGATAGTCATAGGAACGCATCGCCGCCAGCTGCATGCGAACCATCCGGGCCGGATTATCCGAGAGCGCGACCACCAGCAGCACGATCGCGATCGCGAGCCGAACAATCGACCAGCGGGATTTCCAGATTCGGCGAATCATTTCAAATCCACGAAGGAATCAACCGCAGATGAACGCGGATAAACGCAGATGAAAAAAGTTGTTTTCCACGAATCACACGAATCTGCACGAATCAAAGCAATTTCATTCGTGTCAATTCGTGAGATTCGAGGGCAATCCATTTCAATCTGCGTCCATCTGCGTTTATCTGCGGCTTGAATTTTATTCACCGCGCTCCGGACGCGGTCGATTCGGGCGTTTCTTCGAATCGCACTTCCAGCGGCTTGTCATCCGTGATCAGCGCTTTGACCAATCGCTCGAGCTGCTCGCGCGTGAGCTTGCGGATTTCTTCCATCTGTTCCGGCGAAAGCATTTGCCGTCGCGCTTCCGTTTCCACTTTCTTATGAGCGGCGACGAGCAGGTCCTGATTGAGCCGCTTGAACCGCCACGTCGAGACTTCGAGCTCTTCCTTCGTCGCTTTCGAATTGTCCACTTCGCAGCTCAGCATCGTCGGCGGCGGGACGGTCAGCACGTAATGCTGCGAGATGTGTTGAAACGTCAGCGCGTGCACGGGCAGCGCCGAGAGATCGACGCCGTATTGATAGGTCACCGGCACTTCGATGCTCGCCGTCGCTTCACCGATCACGCGGCGGCGATCGGTCACCGTCGCGGGGACGCGCGCGTTGATCTTCACCGTGACGAGCTTGAGCTGCCGCGTCAGTTCGAGCACTTCGGTGAGCGGGCGGATGTGACCATTCTCATCGAGATCACTCGCCCACTGACTCGCCGGCACCACTCGCCGCGACTGGTACGACATGACCGCGAAAACGGTCACCGCGACGACCGCGACAATGGCGAGGTACCCCCAGGCGAGCGCGCGCCATCGCCGGGGCGGTTTGACCGTGGGTTGTGCGAGAACAGGTTCCAAATCGGCTTGATCGTAGAAGCGCTCGGAGGCACGAGCAATTACAAATCGCCACCCCCGATTTCACCCACCCCGTTGCGCGCTGTCGCTTTAAACGCGCAACGGCCCAAAACGCAAAAACTACAACTTGAAGAAATTTATCTCCCGTCGGACTAACGCTTTACGCCGCGCGCGTTGCGCGCCTTCGCCCCGATTCGCGCAACAACACCAGAGACTAGGGGGCGGGAACGTAACGCTTGGGGATCCAATTGAATCGCAACCGATGCAACGGGGTGCAACGCCTTGCAACAGAAGAAATCTTCGACGCGGCAGAGATGAGGCGGGACAAGGAGTTACGCATTGACGATCGCGAGCCGTGTCGCATTGAGGCCGAACCGCGCAAAAGCCAACGCTCCTCAGTAGACACACGTGAATGTGTCGCATAGTGTGTGAGCATGGCGACCAATCTTCAGATCGATGATCACCTGCTGACAAAGGCGCAGCGGGTTGGCGGGCTGAAAACAAAGAAGGCCACCGTCACTCAAGCGCTTGAGGAATACATTCAGCGCCGTGAGCAGGCGAAAATCACTGAGCTGTTTGGAACGATCGACTACGATCCAGATTACGACTACAAAGCAGCTCGGAAGCGCCGATGAACGTGCTAATCGATACCAGCATCTGGTCGCTGGCGCTTCGGCGCAGGAGCAGTCGTAATGCGGAATCTGCAGAGCTTGCCGCCCTGGTGAAAGAAGGTCGCGCACGGTTGGTGGGTCCGATCCGCCAGGAAGTTCTTTCCGGAATCCGCGCGAAACAGCAATTCGAACGACTGCGCCTGCAGCTTCGCAGTTTTCCGGACCTATCGGTGGGCACAGAAGATTATGAGCGTGCCGCGGAGCTCTTCAACGCCTGTCGAACCCGTGGCGTGCAAGGCGACCACATGGATTTTCTGATTTGCTCGATTGCTGTGCGAGAAGACTTGGACATTTACACGACGGACAAAGATTTCAGCAACTATGCGCAGCACATTCCCATCCGCTTGTATGTGCCGCGAGCAAGATAGCGCTTTATGCAATATGACACCTACGAATCTCCCCTCGCGGCGCGGAATGCGAGCCGTGAGATGCTGCGGCTGTTTTCGCCGCAACAGAAGTTTTCGCTTTGGCGGCGATTGTGGCTCGAGCTGGCGCGGGCGGAGAAGTCGCTCGGCCTCGATCGGATTAGCGATGACGCGCTCAAGCAGATGCAGGCCAAGCTCGATGA
The DNA here is from genome assembly GCA_025924315.1 of Phycisphaerae bacterium. Classification (GTDB taxonomy): domain Bacteria; phylum Planctomycetota; class Phycisphaerae; order Tepidisphaerales; family Tepidisphaeraceae; genus JAICIO01. The sequence continues at coordinate 33,948 of JAICIO010000005.1, read as the reverse complement.
GATCGACTTCGAGAAAGCCGCACAGTGGGAGAAGCGCCTGCGCCACGATGTGATGGCGCACGTCCACACGTTCGAAGAAACGGCGCCCGCCGCGAAGGGGATCATTCATCTCGGCGCGACGTCGCAGTACGTCGTGGATAACGCAGACCTGATCATCATGCGCGACGCGCTGAAGTTCGTCGCGGCGAGGCTTGCGAACGCCATCGACGCCCTCGCAAGTTTCGCGATGAAGTGGAAAGATCTGCCGACGCTCGGCTACACGCACTTTCAGCCGGCGCAGCTCACAACCGTCGGCAAGCGCGCGACGCTGTGGGCCCAGGACCTCGCGATCGATCTCGAAGAAATCGAACACCGCCTCGCGACGCTTCGCTTCCGCGGGGTGAAGGGCACGACCGGCACGCAGGCATCGTTTCTCGCGCTCTTCGATGGCGACCATGCAAAGGTCGACGAGCTCGATAAGCGCGTCACCGCCGCTTGCGGTTTCGCAGAGAGCTTCACCGTCACCGGTCAAACGTATCCCAGAAAAATCGACGCGCAGATCGTGAACTGTCTCGCCGGCGTCGCGACCAGCGTGCATCGCTTCGCCAACGACATCCGGCTGCTGGCGGGGATAAAGCAGCTCGAAGAGCCGTTCGAGGAAGAGCAGGTCGGCTCGAGCGCGATGGCGTACAAGCGCAATCCCATGCGCTGCGAGCGCGCGACGGGCCTGGCGCGCTTCGTCATCAGCCTCGCCAATTCCCCACTTCAAACCGCGGCGGAGCAGTGGTTCGAGCGGACGCTCGACGATTCATCGAACAAGCGACTGAGTGTGCCCGAAGCGTTCCTCGCCATCGATGGATGTCTGCAGATCGTCGTGAACGTGGCCCGCGGGCTCGTTGTTTACCCCAAGGTAATCGAGGCGGCTGTCATGAGCGAGCTGCCGTTCATGGCGACGGAAGAGATCCTGATGGCCGGCGTGCGCGGCGGGGGCGATCGCCAGGAGCTGCACGAGCTGATCCGCCTGCATTCCCTCGCCGCCGCGGAGCAGGTGAAAATGTATGGAAAACCAAATGATCTGCTCGATCGGCTGAAGGTCGACAGCGCCTTCGCGAAGATCAACCTCAGTGACGTGATGGACCCAAAGAAATTCGTCGGTCGAGCGCCGCAGCAGGTGGAGCGATTCGTAACCGAGGTCGTCGAGCCGATTCGCTCACGTTATCGCGAGCATCTGGGGGCGGAAGTCACGCTCAAGGTTTAAGGGGAGTCGCTCTCGAAATCGGGATTCTTCGCTTCGCTCGGAATGACGGAAGCGCAAAAAGGCGCGGCCCGCTTAAGCGGGCCGCGCCGATTTACATTACAAGTCCGATCAGTTCTCAGGCCTTCTTCCCGCGGAACTTGCGATGGGCGATACCCGCGATACCCGCGAGCATCGGGAAAGTCGCAATCGCGGCGGGAACGGGGACAACCGCGTTCGTGCCGGCCGTCAGGTTCGCAACCTTCAGCTGGATGTCCGCAGCGCCACTAAAGTCGAGGTTCGGGTCTAAGTTGTTGACCGGGCCGAGCGGAATGCTAAATCCGCCCGTCGCATTCAGCTGAGCATAGAGCTGCACCATCACATCGCCCGCCCAGCCGCTCGGAAGATTCAGATCGAGCGAGTGCGTGAAGATGCCCGCGCCCGACAGCGAATCCGACGAGAACGTCACGCTCTTCACTTCCGAAGTCGCGACATTGGTCGCGGTCAGGGTCGTGTTGTAGTCGGCGCTGGAAAGGAAGCCGAGCGTCGAATAGTCGCCGGCCAGGTCCGCGTGCACGGTGTGGATCTGCTTGCCGTTAAGCGGCGAAAGTGTGACCGCGGCGGTGTCGTGCGCTTCACCCGGCGAGAGGAAGAACGTGCTGCTGGCGGTGAAGTCGGCCGGGAAGAACGTGAACCCGTCCGTGATGACGGGATCGCCGAACTTGTCGGTGTCGTTGTGGCCGTTGGAATAGTTGATGTCGCTGTTGAGCGAGCCACTGGGCACAGTCCACGGCGAAGCCATGGCGACCGTGCAGACAAAGAGCGGAACAATCGCCGTAAGCCGGCGAACGATGGTAGAGATCACGCGAACACTCCTGGGCAACGGCCCGATTTGGTGCGAGACGTTCGGCGCGCACGATCGGCGTCGATCGGAACCCCGCGCGAGAACGTGAGCGTGACCGCCAAGGGAGGTGAGAACCACAAGCCCCGAGGTGCTGCTCGCAGCAAACCTACACGCGCTTCGAAGACGTGCCGGGAATTACGGACGTGTCCCCCGGTTTTTTCGTGAGTCCGAGTGAAAGACAGGAAAGGTGTATGACCAAAGCGTCGAGTAACGCGCGTAGGGTCCGCTTCAGCGGGACCGGTTATTTCTGTTCTTGCTTTTGAAGACGCAGCGTGACCGACCAACCCAGGGCATTCCACACAACAAGCGTGATCACAACGACATGGAATAGCGTCCGATAACCCGGATGCCCGTGAATGAGCCCGAGCACGAGCGAGCCGCCGCTATACAGATATGCGATTATCGTTGCAGCCGAGACAACGAGATTGCTTCGCACCATCCAGCCGGAGCCGATCATTCCTTCGACAACCATCGGCAGCGCACCGACGTAGCAGATCCAACCAGCAAGAACCGCCTGCAGAATCGGCACCCAGCGCGCGGCTTCTTCGGGTCCCGAACTCAACCGAGGACCAAACCATTGCAGCGCAAGAACCGGCAATCCGAAGATCACGCACTGCGCGCACCGATATCGATACTCGCGCACGCGTTCCGCGAGCGGACGGTTCAGCAATCGTCGGAATTCGGAAATGCGATCGATCGGAGCCGCCGCTGGCTCTTCAGCTCTGGTTGTCGCCTTGGACGAAACTGGTGGCCCGATATCCCGCCTCATTGACGGCGTTCATCAGTTCATTGACGGTGACTGTTCCCCGATCAAAGAGCACGGACGCCTGACCACTGTTGAAGTCCACTTCGACTTCTCGCACACCGGCGTGCGATGCGAGCGCCTGCTGAATGGTCCGCTCGCACTTGTGACAGTGCATGCCGTCGATCTTGATCAGGACTAGCTGGTCTTGGCTTACGTCTGGCGCCATGGACCTACCTCCTGCTGCACGCAACCACTGACTTCTATAGCGTAGAGTGTTCAACGCGCTCAGGCAACCGGATGTTACCGTTCTGTAAAGCACGTCTCATTGTTTCTAACATGTGCATGAAGAGTGGCGCGTCGTTTACAACCAGCGCAACTTTGGCGGGATTGTCCGGCCACGCACGACGAAAGGGGGCGGCTTGATCCGCGCTGTGCCCCTCAAAACCGCTCTCCGCGAGCGTTGAACGTGAAATTGTTTTTTCGTGATGTGTGAGGCACGGGCTTTGTTCCTTCTCCAGCATCAGGCGAGTCGAATGGCCTTTGAATATGCGAGGCCGAGACAAAGTTTGAGATTGGAAAGAGTTTGAAGAGGCTCGCCTGATTTTATTTTGCCCGCGCATTTCCGACCCACCACACCCGTGAAACCCCGGGTCGGAACCCCATAGCCCGCGGCTGACGCTACCAAGCGTCAGCCGTTTTTTTGCGCGGGTTGCGAGTTCGATCAGGAACCGATGACGGGGTGACCGAACAATGCGATCCAGAAGCAATCGAGGATCGCGATCGTGCTGATGTCATCGACATGGAGCCACCGCGCGACCGCGATGAAAGCGCGAATCGTCGCGTCAAACGCCCACGGCGTCTTCCACAGAATGATGAAGTAGCCGATGAAGAGAATCGTGCTAAGCGGCGGAGTGGTTACTTGCCTTCGCAAATCAGCGGGCATGAAGGGGGCAAGAATGCCGAAACCATCCAGCGGTGGAACGGGCACAAGATTCAGCACGACGGAGATCAGCTGCAGCACCGCCATCGCGCCGAGGAACACTTGCCCATTCGGCCACTGAGTTGGAGAGACGCTGTAGTCCACCCAGCCGAACTTCGGATGCAGCGGCAACAGGCACGCGATGAACAGAATGAAATTCATCGCCGGCCCCGCAAGCGAAACCGCCGACTGCCATTCTTTGTTTCGCAAAAGATCGCGCCGGACGTACGTCGCGCCGCCCGGCAGCGGAATCCCACCCGCCAGCAGAAAAATCGCCGGCAGGATGATGCTCATCACCGGGTTCACATACTGCAGCGGGTTGAGCGAAAGGCCCCCGCGCTCGCGGATGGTGTAATCCCCACCCAGATACGCGACGAGTCCATGCGCAAACTCGTGCAACACGACGGAGATGATCCACCCAATCAGGATGCACCACACCATCGGATTCGCATAATCCACATCCGCAAGCATGGGCGAGAGGTTACTCGAAGCAGTCGAGCTTTGTCAGGGTTAAGGAGTCAGCACGAGTTCGCTTGCGGTTTCGCAGATCAACATGCCCGGATCCGCAAAACCGCAAACGATGACCCGAGCGCTTCGCACTTGCTCCGCGCTTCATGCCCCCTATGATTTGGCTGGAATGATCGTCCTCATCGATAATTACGACTCCTTCACCTACAACCTCGTGCAAAAGCTCGGTGAGCTCGATCGCAACCAGCCGCTTAGAGTTTTCCGAAACGATAAGGTGACGGTCGCCGAGGTCGAGGCGCTGAAACCCACGCACATCGTGATCAGCCCTGGCCCGTGCACGCCGAAAGAAGGCGGCGTGAGCAACGACATCATTCGGCACTTTGGCCCGAAACTCCCGGTCCTCGGCGTGTGCCTGGGCCATCAATGCATCGGTTTCGTCAGCGGCGCCGACGTCGTCCGCGCCGAACGTCTGATGCACGGCAAGACTGACAAAATACATCACGACAACAAAACGCTCTACGTCGGCATGCCCAACCCCTTCACTGCCACGCGCTACCACAGCCTCATCATCCGCCAAGGCACGCTTCCGCCCGAGTTCGAAATCAGCGCCTGGACCGACCAAAATGAGATCATGGGCGTGCGTCACAAAACCTGGCCCCTCGAAGGGGTGCAATATCACCCCGAGAGCTTCCTCACCGAACAAGGCGAGAAACTCCTCGCAAACTTCCTGAAGAAGTGACGTCGTGCGATACTTCCATTTAGCCGCGCGGGCTTGCCCCGCGCGAAACGTGGGAGGTCAAATGGTGCTCGCGTACCATGTGATCATCAGCTTCTACGGATTCTGGTTACCTAATGATCCCAGAGGCTCATGGTCCGAGTGGGTCGCATCCTGGGAACTCTTCCGATACGGGCCCGCGACGAAGGTCGATACTGACAAATCCGTCGCGTATGCCCCGCATGATCGCGCGGAAAGACTGCGAGCAAAGGAATCACTCAGATATCCACCTGTCCTATTAACGGGCGTTCAAGCCCGTGCCGTCGCACGAGGATTCGCGACCGCCTGTGAAGAGTCAGGCTACGTGATCCTCGCGTGCGCGATTCTTCCAGATCACGTGCACCTCATCATCGGGCGGAATGATCGACCGATTGCTCAGATTGTTTCGCACCTGAAAGGAAGAGCGACGCAACAGCTGAAGCGGGAAGGGTTGCATCCTTTCGATTTCGTGAAGCTTAAAGACGGTTCTCTTCCGTCACCATGGGCGCAGAAATACTGGAAGATTTTCGTCGATTCAGAGGAGTATGTTGATTGCGCGATCACCTATGTCGAACATAATCCCGAGAAGGAAGGAAAGCCAAAACAGAAGTGGTCGTTCGTGCGTACGAATGCTCTCTAATCCGGATGTCTCGCGCGGGGCAAGCCCGCGCGGCTAAATAATGTGGTCATTGACGAGGATTTGAGTGAGTCGCATTTTTCTTCTTTCTCCTGCGAATTGTGGAGGCGAGCGCGCCAAGCTGCTCTATCGCGACGCGGCGCGATTCGAGCTTGCGCTCAAACTGCGCACACCCAAAGGCGCGAAGCTCGGGGAAGTCTTTTCGTTTCTGAGCGGATTGTATTTTCGTGGCAAGCTCACGTACGCGAACCAATTCGCCCAGCCGCTTCGCGGCTTAGCGGGGCAGCAGGTGATCACCACGAATCGCGGACTCGTGCGGCCGGATGAGTACGTCACGATCGATGACCTCAGAACAATGGGATGCGTGCCGATTGACGCTGACGATCATCGTTATCGCAAGCCGCTCGAAGATTCAGTATCGAAGCTCGCGAAAAAGATCGGTTCGGATGGACAAGTCGTGCTTTTGGGAAGCGTCGCATCGGGCAAATACGTCGATATCCTCCTCGACGTCCTGGGTGACCGCCTGCACTTCCCCATCGAGTTCGTCGGTCGCGGCGACATGTCGCGTGGCGGGTTGATGCTGCGGTGCGTGCGGGAAAATCGTGAGCTGGAATACGTTCCGGTCGCCGGCGCGACGCGCCGCGGAAAGCGACCCGCGAAACTCAAGCCCATCGCGGGTATCCTCAAGCAATACTCCGCATGAGCGACACCCCCAACCCTCCCGAAGACCCCACCGCGATCTGGAATCGCATCGCCGATTTCTGGAACGATTACATCGGCGAAGGAAATGATTTCCAGCAGGTCCTGATCATGCCGACGACCGATCGATTGCTCGATCTGAAGCCCGGCGAAACCGTCCTGGACGCCTGCTGCGGAAATGGAAACTACGCTCGTCGCCTCGCGGCCAGCGGCGCGAAGGTCGTCGCCTTCGATGGCGCAAGCATCTTCATCGATCGCGCGAAAAGCTATGTGACAGATGACGCGCCGCCAATCGAATACCACGTCATCGACGCGACGAACGAAGCGCAACTGACGCAATCGCTCGGCAGCGAAGCTCGCTTCGACGCCGCGGTATCATCGATGGCATTGATGGACCTCGCGGAGATCGATCCGCTCTTGCGTGTCATCCGAAAATTACTCAAGCCAAACGGCAGGTTCGTCTTCAGCGTCTCGCATCCCGCCTTCAACTCGATCGAAACCACGCTCACGTCGGATCTGATTCAACCGGGCGGAAAGCCAAAGCAAATCTTCGGCGTGAAGATCACTCGATACGCGACACCCGCGCCGTACCTCAATTACGGAATCCTTCATCAGCCCGAGCCGCATTGGATGTTCCACCGACCGATTGGCGCGCTGCTCGGCGCGTGCTTCAAGGCGGGCTTCGTCGTTGACGCGTTCGAAGAGCCAACCTTCGAGATGGACGCGAAGGGCAAAAATGCCTTCAGCTGGGCGAAGCGCCCGGAGATTCCGCCGGCGCTCGTGGTACGTCTCCGACCAACCTTGTGAATGCGCTCCATCGCGTTATCCTTCCCGTCTTTCCGTAGGGTCCGCTTCAGCGGACCGGTTACTTTTTCTGTGGAAAAGGCGAATAACCGGTCCGCTGAAGCGGACCCTACAAAACAGGAGATTAACGATGACCACGCGCACTGGAAATTTCCCAATCGGTTTTCGTCGCGGATGGACGGACTGGCAGAAGAAAGACGCCGGCGCCCTCGCGAAGTGGGCGAAGGAAAACGGCTTTGAGTCGATCGACCTCGGCGGCGCAACGAAGGCGGACCTCGACGCGCTGAAGACGAACGGCATCAAGCTCGGCTCGGCCGACCTGCTCGACCTCGGCAACATCATGCACAATGATGAAGGCAAGCGCCGCGAGATCATCGAGAAGAATGTCGCCTATGTGAAAGAGATGAGCGCGAATGGCGCGAAGATTTTCTTCACCGTGATCATCCCCGGCGATCACGCGAAGAAGCGCAGCGAGAACTACAAGCTCGCGGTCGAGAGTTACAAGCCGATCTTCGACGCCGCCGAGAACGCCGGCGCGAAAATCGCGATCGAAGGCTGGCCCGGCGGCGGGCCGTACCTGAGCAGCCTCTGCTGCACGCCCGAGACCTATCGCACTTTCATCAAAGACATCGGCGGAAGCGCGGTCGGCATCAACTACGATCCATCCCACCTGATCCGCCTCGGCGTGGATCACATCCGCTTTCTGCGCGAGTTCGCCCCGCGCGTGTTCCACGTCCACGCGAAGGACACCGAGATGGTGCCCGAAGCGCTGTATGAATACGGCACGCAGCCGGCCACGTTCGCCAAAGGCCATGGCTTCGGCGAATGGACCTGGCGCTACACCATTCCCGGCCACGGCCAGACGCGCTGGGGTGAAGCCTTCACGATCCTGAAGGACGCGGGTTACAAGGGCGTCGTGAGCATCGAGCTCGAAGACGAGAATTTTAATACCGGCGAGGAAGGCGAAAAGGCGGGACTACTTAATTCGCAGGCGTTCTTAAAAGGCGTTTGAGATCTGGATTGGTAGGGTGCGCTTCAGCGCACCGGTTATTTGTTCTGGGTCCGGAAGGAATAACCGGTGCGCTGAAGCGCACCCTACGAATACGCCGTTTCCTTATTCTCTGACGCCGCGCAGGCGAATCGCTTCGCGCACGATCGCGTCGGGCGTCGTGAGCTTCGCGCCGCTTGCCCGCGCGCGATCGACGAGGTGCTCGGCGTCCGTACGTCGCTCGCCGAGCGAGAGCAACGCGGAGATCGCGTCTTCTTCTTCGGGTGATCGCCGGATCGCGCCCCGCGCCGGTTGACCTTCCCGAATCGAAATTGGGTATGCGAAGTTCGATACCTTTCCGGCAAGCTCCGCGATGATGAGCTCTGCTGTGCGCTTGCCGATTCCGTCGAGCTTCACCAGCGCGCGGCCGTCGCGTGATTCAATCGCCTGTGCGATCTCGCCCACCGGCACCGTCAGCGCGCGAAGTGCCGTGCGCGGACCGATTCCTTTGACCGTTGTAAAGAGCGTGAAAAACTTTTTATCCTCCGGACGCAGAAAACCGATCAATCGCGGTTCGATATTTCCGCCGCTCGCATCACCTTGCAGGTAAAAGATCGTGTGGAATGTCAGCTCGTTTCCGACGCTCGCTTCGAGCTGCTGAATATCGGCCGCGGGGACGAGCAGCTCGAACAGGATGTTTCCCATCTGCACGTGCACGCGATCTTCGTCCACGCGCTTCAGGGTTCCGGTGATTGCGGAGATCATGAAATCGGTGCGTCCTTGCAGGTGCAGAGCCCGCCGAGCTGCGCTCCGCCGCTAAATATGGGATCAATCGCCCTCTCCATAGTTAGCGGCGGAGCGCAGCTCCGCGGGTTCGCTTCGATCGAGACCCGTCACTTCGCCGTCGTCAGCTGACTCCGCTTCTCGCCAATCAGCTTAAGCAGCGCTTTCTGTGGATCCGCGAACTTCAGCGTCCCCTCTTCCATCAGCTTTTGCTCCATCTTGTTCATGTCCACTTTTTTGTAGATCTCATCGATGATCGCTTTCGGCGGAAATTGATCGACCGTGCGCTGGTACTGCTTGTCATTGCTCGCGACGAATTCGTTGGTCGCGGGCGGATTGGTTTGAATGTCACTCCCGACGAGGGCCTCGACGTAATAGTCGTCGGCCTGCCACTTCATCTTCTTCCCGGTGCTGGCGAAGATGAATTCCTGTTTCAGGCGCAGTTTCTTGTCCGCCCAGAATTCCTTGTTCATCTTCCACAGCTCTTTTGCGTTGAGCAGGCCGACTTTTCCCTGCGCGTCTTTGCTCAGGTCCGGCTCGTTCTTTTCCGTGTACACGTCCACGCGCGAGATGAAGATGCTGTAAACGCTTTTGAAGTTCTCGAGCCCTTCCTTGCGCCGCTGCGCGCCGCGCCAGATGTTGTCGCGGGCGATCTTGTATTGCCGCTCCGAAAAGATCAGCGTCACATTAATCGTCGTGCCGTTGGCGGCGATCTCTTCCATCGAATCGAGGCCGGCATCCGTCGCCGGCACCTTGATCATGCGATTCTTGTGACCCGCCGACCACTTCTTCGCCAGCTCGACATACTTCTTCACCGCCTCCTTCCGCGGAGTCGGGTTCTGAACATCCTCGAGCAGCGGATCGAGCTCGAAGCTCACGTAGCCGTCATCCCCCTTGGTCTGTTCCCATACCGGGCGGAACACTTCCTGCGCGTCGCGCACAAGGTAGTCGGTCAGCTTCCACGCGATGGTACTGTCGTCGTCGCCAGTCTCGAGCATCTTCGAAATCTGCTCATCGAGCCCGCCGGCCTTGATGATTTCGGAGATGATGATCGGATTGGACGTCGCGCCGGTAATTCCGCGAGCGCGGTTCTTCCGCACGTCATTCGGCTCGACGCCGTCGAGCCAAACTTTGGTACCAGCCTGAATGATGGATTGAAGTGACATGACGATGACCTCGTTTTTGAGATGCTATTATTGTACGCGCAATTTCAGGTTACCTGTAGGGTCCGCTTCAGCGGACCGGTTATTTATTCTGTTTCAGAAAAGCGAATAACCGGTCCGCTGAAGCGGACCCTACGAAGACATGCTTGTCGTGCATTGTCACGCGAACTGCAAATCTTTCACTTCCAGCTCGACACTGATTCGGCCGTTGAATTCGTTGATTTGCGGCTCGACCGCGATGTCGATCGTCGTGCCCGGTTGGAGGCGATCGAATAGCTCGCCCGCGCCGAAGGCGATGCACTTCATCTGCGCATTCCCCTGGCGCACGTAAAGCTGCAGGTGATCCCCTGCTTTTCCCACCCGGCGGGGCGTCCCGGAAAGCGTGAGGCCCTTGCAGCAGAGGATCGGTTTACGGTTGCCATGACCGAAAGGGCCGAGGCGCTTCAGATCATTGACCAATGCCTCGGTGACATTCTGAAGGTCCGCGAGGCAGTCCAGTTTTAATTCGGCGACGAGCTGCTCGGGCGCGAGCATCCTGGTGGCGTGGTCCGTGAAGGAGTGACGGAATGCTTCGAAGTTTTCCGTGCGGACTTTCAGGCCTGCCGCCATCTCATGTCCGCCGAAGGCCTCGAGATGCTCGCCGCATGCTTCCAGTGCTCGGGCGAGGTGAAATCCGCTGATCGATCGCCCACTTCCCTGGCCGATGCCGTTGTTCAGCGCCACCATAATCGCCGGTCGGTGGAAGCGATCGACAATGCGCGACGCGACGATGCCGATGACGCCCGCGTGCCAGCCTTCGCCGCCGAGGACGATCGCGCGGCTGTCGCCAGTGTCGAGCTTCAGCTCCGCCGCCTGGTGCAGCGCCTGCTCGAGGATGTCGCGCTCCATCGCCTGCCGCTCGCGGTTCTGCTCTTCGAGATACGTCGCGATCTCCTCCGCGCGCGGTTCGTCCGCGGCCGTCAGCATCTCGACCGCTAGTTTTGCGTGCCCCATCCGACCCGCGGCATTCAAGCGCGGCGCGAGCAGAAAACCGACGTGATACGAGTCGAGATTCTGGCCGTTCAAACCGGCAGAATCGATCAGCGCGCGAATGCCTTTGAGCTTGCTGTGCTTCAGCCCGCCCAGACCGTAGTGCGCGAGTATCCGATTCTCTCCGACGAGCGGCACGACATCCGCGATCGTTCCTAATGCCGCCAGCGCCGTCGCTTCGACGAGAAAGTTGCGGAAGGATTCCGACACGCGCGCGCTACCGGACATCGCGAGCCCCACGCCCCATGCGAGCTTAAACGCGACGCCCGCGCCACAGAGATGCGGATTCGGATACGCCGCGCCGTTGAACTGAAGCCGCGGATGCACGATCGCAAAAGCGCTTGGCAGAATCGGCTCGTGCGTCGCTTCGCCATCGGTGAGCGGGGCGGCCACCTCGTGCCATTCGTGGTGATCCGTGATGATCAGATCGACCCCGCGCTCGCGGGCGACCTTCGCGGGCCCAACCGCGGTGATCCCGCAATCGACGGTGATGATCAGCTTCGCGCCGTCGCTGCAGATCTGCTCGATCGCGGTTGCGTTCAGGCCGTAGCCTTCATCGATGCGATGCGGGATGTAGTAATCCGCGTGACCACCGAGGAGTCGAATCGCGTGCCAAAGAATCGCCGTCGCGGTGATGCCATCGACGTCGTAATCACCATAAATGACGATCTTCTCGCGCTCGCGAATGGCCTTCGCGACGCGTTCGGATGCCTTGGTCAAATCGTGAATCGTCGCCGGATCGTGCAGACATTTGAGGCTCGGGCGGAGGAAATTCTGGCAGTCCTCGAGCTCACTGATTCCGCGGTTGAGGAGCACCTGCGCGATGAGTGGAGACGTCTTGAGTCGCTCGGCGAGTTCGCGCGCGCGATCGTCTGGCTCGGCCAGGTTCCAACGGCGTGATGTGTACATCCGTGTTCGTTGCATGCGGCGTGCGATCCGTCACGACACCGGCACATTTTAGGCGCTTTCCCGGCCTGACTCAATCGAAACCGGTGATTGGTGATTGGGTTGGTGAATGACCTGTCACGCACCAGTCACCAATCACCAATCACGCGACCTTATTCTTCGGCTGCGGCGCCTGGCCGACTTCTTCCTCGATCTTCTTGGTCTCCAGCTTGTTCTTCGTGATGTCGACGCGCAGCCGGGAGTAGAGATTGAGGTATGCGTTGGCGACGAAGACGAGGGCGAAGAATGCGATGATGTAGCCGCGCCAGTCGTCAATCAGGAGCTTGAACCGAGTGAGGATCAGGAAGAAAAGCGTCACCCAATGGCTGAAGCAGTATTCGCAGGTGAAGAGGTAGAAGAACTTCCGCTCGAGCAGATGCCGGCACTTCTCACTGCGCTTCTCGCACCACTCGCGCGGCTCCCGGAAGACCTCTTCGAATACGACCGTGCGCGCGATGCAGGCGATCGGGATCGCGAGGATCACCAGCCAGAAGATTTGCTCCCAGGGGCCTTTCATGACCGATTGAACCGGCATCGTTATAATTCGCGGCGGCAATCACGGGGAAGATTCAATCTGCCGGAGATACATCTCATGCAGTTTCATCGATGGCTTTTCGGGCTGTTTGTGCTGATCGCGTCGGCGATCGCGTCGGGGGCGCAGGTCGACCTCTTGATCAAGAACGGCACGATTATCGATGGCACGGGCGGGGCGCGCGTTGCTGGTGACATCGCAATCAAGGACGGCCGCGTGGTTGCGATGGGCGCAGTTTCGGGCGACGCGACGACAACAATCGATGCCAAAGGGCAAATCGTCGCGCCCGGCTTCATCGACGTGCACACGCACGCCGACACGGATCTTTACCGGCTCCCGCATGCGGAGAACTTTGTTCGCGACGGCGTGACGTCGATCGTCGTCGGTAACTGCGGCGGAAGCGTGCTGCATCCGGGGGAGTATTTCGATCACCTGAAAAAGAATGGCGTCGCGATCAATGTCGCGACGCTCATCGGGCACAACTCGATTCTGCGCGAAGTGAAGGGCGACAAGGCGGGTGAGTTGACGGTCGCGCAGATGACGCGCGCGAAGGGGATCGTGCGGCAGGCGATGGTCGAAGGGGCCGTCGGTTTCTCGACAGGCTTGATCTACACGCCGGGGGAGTTCAGCAGCACGGAAGAGATCATCGAGCTGCAAAAAGTGGCCGCTGGTTTTGGTGGGATTTACGCGACGCACATGCGGTCGGAAAGCGGCGCGGTGATGGATGCGATCGACGAAGCCCTGCGCGTCGGCCGCGAAGCGAAGTGCCGCGTTGAGATCTCGCATTTCAAACTTCCGCACACGATCGCGATGAAGCTCGGCAGCGACAGCACATTGAAGAAGGTGCTGGCGGCGCGCGACGCGGGCGAGGACGTGTGGCTCGATCAATATCCGTACACGGCATCGAGCACGACGATCTCGACTCTGTTGCCGGATTGGGTGCTGGAGAAGGGCGGAGATGAGGCGCGGCGCATTTTGCGTGATCCCGCCCAATTGCGGAAAGTTCTCGACGAGATGAAGCAGAACTTCGAAGGCTCGCGCACGCGGAAGGACATGTCGTACGTCGTGATCGCGTCGTGCCGCGGCTTCCCGACGTACGCGGGGCTCAACCTGAAGCAAGTCGCGATCGCGCGAAAGCAGCAGGCGACCACGAAGGAACTTTTGCAGACAAGCGATCAGCCGCCGGACGTGACGATGGAGGACCAATACCGCGCCGCGATCGACATTTACCTCGCCGGCGGGGCGTCCTGCGTGTTTCATACGATGGATGAATCGGAAGTCGAAACGATCATGAAGTGTCCGATCGTGTCGATCGCATCCGACAGCGGGGTGCGCCAGTTCGGCCGAGATATGCCGCACCCGCGCGGCTACGGGACGAACACGCGCGTCCTCGGGCGATACGTCCGCGAGCGAAAGGTCATCACCCTCGAAGATGCCGTGCGGAAGATGACCTCACAGCCCGCGATGGTTTTCGGCTTCAAGGATCGCGGGACAATTAAAGTCGGGAATTGGGCGGATGTGACCATCTTCGATCCGGAGAAGGTCGCGGACATGGCGACGTTCGAGCAGCCGCATCAGTATCCGGTTGGCATCGACGCGGTAATTGTGAACGGGAACGTTGTGTTTGAGGACGGGAAGATGACCGACGCGTTGCCGGGCGTGCCGCTCTATGGCCCCGGATACGTCGCGAAATGATCTCTTGTTTAGCCGCGAGCTTGCTCGCGATGATGTTCGTGCGAAAAAGAATCGCGAGCAAGCTCGCGGCTAAACGTAATTCTTACATCCCACCGCTGCCCGGAAGCATCCCCGGTGGCAGGCCCATGTCGCCCGCCATCTTCGACATTTCTTCCTGCATTGCCTCCGCCGCTTTGCGTTGGGCGGCGCTGACCGCGGCGGTGATCAGATCTTCGAGCATCTCCGTGTCGTTCACGTCGATCTTGCTCTTGTCGATGCGGATTTTGACGAGCTCCATGCGACCATTGACGGTCGCGGTAACGATGCCGGCGCCTGCATCCGCCGTCACCTGCTTGCGCGCCATCTCCTCCTGCATCTGCTGCATCTTGGACTGGATTTCGCGGAGCTTTCCGAGGTTTTTGAACATGTCAAACATCACAGTTTCCTTATTTGGCCTTACCCATAACACCCGAGCTGTCATTCTGAGAGCGTGTGATCTTTTCAGCGTGGCGAGGGCATCTTGCCCTCGCGAACGCGGCGGTAGCCGCTTGCGCGTCACGTCGCGGGCTCAACTTTGACGATTTCGGCACCGAGCTCGCGCACGAGCGAATCGATGAGCGGATTCTTTTGCCGAAGCTCGTCGCGGAGTTCGGTTGTGAGACGGATCATCGGCGTCTCGGGCAACGGTGCGGGTTCAGGCGCCACCGGTTTTTGCACGCGCGGCGCGGGAGCCGGCCTCACCGAAGGTGAGGCCGCTGGCTCGTTGTCGGTCTCATCGGGCGGCGCGAGATCGATCTTCAGCCCGACGCTCTGTCCGACGACAGCGCACAGCGCGTCGCGCACGATGTCCTTCTTGCCGTTGCGATCGAGCGTTCTGGCGCTGAACGCTTCGCGGTGCGGGAAGCGGATGATCGCCTGGTTTTCTTCGATGCCGACGAGCTGCGCATTGGCGAGGAGCGGGGGAAGGCCAGCGCTCTTTGCGTTGAGCACGTCCAAGAGTTTTTGCCACACTTCCGGCAGGTTTTCGACCGCGACGGGCTCAATGTTTATTGCTGCGTCGGGGGCCGTGATCGGTTGCACCGCCACAGGCACGGGAGTCGTCGGCACGCTCACATTAACCTGCTGCTTGAGCAGCTCCGCGAGCGAGGGGCCGGAGTTGTCCCAGACCTTTCCCGGCCGCGGGAGATCGTCGTCTTCGTCTTCTTCGAGCGTAATCGTCGTGGTGGTAACTTGAGGCGCCGCCGAAACAGTGACCGGTGAAATCGCTTCGGATGCCGGCATTGGTGCTGGCGTCATCGCCGCGACAACCGCGGCTCTCGCGTCCGCCTCGACTACTTCAGGCTTTTTTTTTTGAACGGGCCTTGCGGCGCCAGTTGAAGTTGCACCGTTTCCGCTGACTTGATCGAGCAATTCGCCAATCTTCGTGAACTGCTCCGCCAAGGCCAGTCGAACCAGTGTCGCATCGAGCAGCGCCCGGCCCGCCTGGCTCGTGCGCAGCTGGCGACGCAGCTCTTCGAGGATCGTAATGTCCTGCGTCAGCACGATCGGATCGAACCGATCCGCCTGCTCCTTCAATTCCTTCATCGACAAGCCCGGCACCTCGATCATGTCGGTATCACCGCCGACCGCGCCAAGAATCATCAGGTTCCGCAAGTGATCGACCAATGAGGGGAGCAGGGTATCCGGCGAAAGGCCGTTCTGGATCAGCTTGTCGGCGCGCGTGAGCGTCTGCTTCACATCGCCTTCGCCGATGGATTGAGTGAGCTCGAAGATGGCGGTGGCGCGCGGCATGCCGAGCAGTTGTTCGATAATTTCGACCGTCAGCTCTTTCTCGCCGATCGACAGCAGGCGATCGAGCAGAGAAAGCGAATCACGCATCGAGCCCACACCCGCCTTGGCGACGAGCATCAGCGCGTCCTCCTCCGCCTTGATCTTCTCCTTTTTGCAGATCTCCTTGAGATGATCCGCGATCTCGCGCGTGGGGATGTTGCGGAAGTCGTAGCGCTGGCAGCGACTGAGAATCGTCGGCAGCACTTTTTCCGGCTCGGTCGTCGCGAGGATGAATTTCACATGGCTCGGCGGTTCTTCCAGTGTCTTGAGCAGCGCGTTGAAAGCGCTCTTCGAGAGCATGTGCACTTCGTCGATGATGTAGACCTTGAAGCGTGCGCGAGCGGGGCGGTATTGCGAGTTCTCGATAATGTCGCGAACGTTATCGACGCCGGTATTGCTGGCGGCGTCGATTTCGATCACGTCGATGTCGTCGCCGCGCGCGATGCCCTGGCAGGAGCTGCATTTCCCGCAGGGCGTCGTCGTGGGCTTATCGAAGCTTTCGCAGTTGAGGCATTTGGCGAGGATCCGGGCCATCGACGTCTTACCCGTGCCGCGCGTGCCGCAAAAAAGATACGCGTGCGCGAGGCGGCCGGACTCGATCGCTTTCTTCAACGTCTGCGCAACGTGATCCTGCCCGACGACTTCGTCGAACGTTCCAGAGCGGTATCGGCGGGCGAGGACGGTGTAGGACATTGGATCTGGATTTTAGGTGCGATCGGGGAAGATGAAAAGCGATGTCGGATCGAGCGCCAGGAAACAAACATGGTGATTGGTGATTGGTGCTTGAAAAGACCCTTTCCTCACGCACCAATCACCAATCACCAGCATCACTTCGTCCAGTCTCGAAACCCGTCGGTTACGTACTTTTCCGCCAGTTCGACGTAATGCTCGGTGAGCCATCGCATGTATTTGAGTTCTTCCTCTTTTACGGGGCGGACGATTTTCCCGGGGACACCCATGACGGCCATCCGATCCGGCACTTCCAACCCCGGCGGAACAACAGCACCGGCGGCAATCAAACATTCATTGCCGATCTTTGTGCGGCTCAGGAGCGTCGCGCCCATGCCGATGAGCGAGCCTTTGCCCACGTGCGTGCCGTGAACGATGGCGCTGTGTCCAATGACGACGTCGTCTTCGATAATGTTCGGGACATCGGTGTCGCAGTGAACGACGGCGCAGTCCTGGACGTTCACACGTTTGCCGATTTTCACCGGTGCGACGTCGCCCCGCACGACCGCGTTGAACCAGAAGCTCGAGTGCTCGCCGATCGTGACGTCACCGACCACGGTGCAGTTGTGGGCGACGTAATAGCCGCCGGGCATTTTGCGAAAGTGCTGCATGATTCGTAGCACGGGTTTTCAACTCGTGCACTCTGATAGGCCAAAAAACCGCACGGGTTGAAAACCCGTGCTACTTCACTTCGACGCCCGCTTGTTTCATGTCTTCGATCGCGCGATCGACATCGCCGGGCTTCAAATCTACACCGCGCGACGCATTCGCGTATAGGTGCGTCTTGAATCGGAGTTGCACCGCATCCAAGGCGGTGAACTTCACACAGTAATCCGTCGCGAGGCCGCAGACGTACACCTCGGTCACGCCTTTCGACTTGAGATAGTTCCCGAGTCCCGTCGCCTTGCGGTGGCCGTTGTCGAAGAATCCGCTGTAGCTGTCGATGCAGCGGTCGGTGCCTTTCTGGAAGACACGGGCGATGTTCGTTTTATCGAGGGATGCAACCAGCTCCGCGCCCGGCGTGTTCTGCACGCAGTGATCCGGCCAAAGAACCTGCGGCAGGCCATCGAGCTCGATGACGTCGCCGATCTTTCGGCCAGGATGATTCGACGCGAACGACGCGTGATCCCGCGGATGCCAATCCTGCGTCGCGACGACGAGATCGAACTGTTTTTGCAATTCGTTCGCGAGCGGAATGACTTGATCGCCCTCCGGCACGGCGAGCGCGCCGCCCGGGCAGAAATCGTTTTGCAGATCGACCAGAATCAGTGCTTTCATTTCTGTTCCCTCCCCGCCTTCAGCTTCTCGATCATCGCCGCGCGCGTTTCAAACAGCCCGCGTTCGAGGCCGACCGGGTAACGGTGCGGGTTGATCAATCGCTTCATCCCCGCGTGAAGGTGATTCAACTGATCGAGCGATCGCTCGCGCACCTTTGCGAGCGGGGGGATGTCATAAGTGATTCTTCCATTTCTTACGACGGGCACGAGGAGGTCTTCGCACTTCGACTGCGCAGAGAAGGTCTTTCGCCGGATCGGATCGCTCGGGTCGATGATCGTCGGCGCATCGGGAATGTTCGAGTGCAGGTCGTAAATCGCGTCGCCGATGAACCCGCTTTCGTCGGAGAAGCGTCGCACCTGCTGCACGCCGGGCACCGAAACCTTCGCGGTTTGCTCGGACAGTTTGATGCGATTCTGCCACTGGCCGCGCTCATCCTGGACGGCAGACAATTTATAGACTCCGCCGAGCGCCGCCTGCTCGCCGCCGGTGACCAGCCGCGTGCCGACGCCCCACACCGCGATCGTCGCGCCTTGCTGCTTGAGGCTCGTGATGACGTTTTCATCGAGATCGTTGCTCGCGAGAATGCCGGCCTTTTCAAAGCCGGCGGCGTCGAGCATCTTGCGCGCTTCGATGCTGAGATACGCGAGGTCGCCGGAGTCGAGGCGAATGCCAATCATTTCATGTCCGCGTTGGCGGAGATGCTTGCCGACTTCGATCGCGTGTCGCACGCCTTCGAGCGTGTCGTACGTATCAACGAGAAACACGCAATTGTTCGGGAGCGCCTTCGCGTACGCTTCGAACGCTTCGAGCTCCGTGTCGAAGGTCATGACCCAGCTGTGCGCGTGCGTGCCTTTCACCGGAATGTCGAACAGCTTCCCCGCGAGCACATTGCTCGTGCCGGTGCATCCGCCGACATATGCGGCGCGGGCGGCGGTCAGGGCGCCGTCGATCCCTTGCGCGCGGCGCAGGCCGAAGTCGATTACCGGCTCGCCTTGCGCTGCCAAACAAATCCGCGCCGCCTTCGTCGCGATCAGCGTCTGGAAATTCACGATGTTGAGCAGTGGAGTTTCGATGAGCTGGCACTCAATGAGCGGACCTGTAATGCGCACGAGCGGTTCACCCGGAAAGACCGCGGTGCCTTCGGGGATCGCATCGACATCGACGCTGAATTTCAGATCGCGGAGATAGTCGATGAAGCCGCGTTCGAAGAGCGGATTGCCATCGTTGCCTTTCTGCTTCGCGAGATAGCTCAGATCGGATTCGTCGAAATGAAACTGCTCGAGGTAATCGAGAAAGTATTCGAGTCCGCAGCAGATGGCGTATCCGCCGGCGAACGGGTTGCTGCGGAAGAGCGAATGAAACACCGCCTTGCGCAGGGCGAGGCCGCTCTTCCAATAGCCGTAGGCCATCGTGATCTGATAGAGATCGGTCAGCAGTGCGAGCGAGTGTTTGTAAAGCTGCGAGAGCGGTTGCACGGAGGAATCTTAGCCGGGTTCGACCTTGCGAGCGACGAGCGCGCGGCCGGCGAGGAGATTGAGAAATTCGAGCGTCGAGGCTTCGGCGCGGTGGCGATCGATGGCGAAGTTTTCGGCAAATTCTTCGACGATTTGCTCGACCGTCGTCTCACCGTCGCATCGAGTCCAGACGAAGAGTCCCATCGCATCGAGCTCGAATGTTTTGGTTGCGCCTTCAGGAATGCGGAAGAGAAAGCCGCGGCGCGGGGCGATCGGAATGGTCACGCGCGATCGGTTCAGGGTGCTGTCAGCGCGGCGTATGGGTTTCGAGGCGAGGATCTTCTCGCGCACCTCCGGCGGCAATGTCTTGCGCTTCCGAAACCACATGTGCGACACGATGGCGGCCGAGCGACGCTTCGAATCAGCAACAGCCTGAAAGTAATGAATACATTCAGCCAATTCGCCTGTACATCCCATGGAATTTCGGGCATTCCGGAGGCGGCAACTTCTGCGGCGCGTCGTTTGTAAGCAGATTCTATGAAGGGAAGTTGTTTTAACGGGAGGCCCCATGACGATGCCCGCAAACGCAACCCTGCTCCGGCTTGGGCAGACCGACCTCGCCCTCGCGCAGCCCGCAGAGGATATTCGTGGACGCAAGGTCGTCGATTCGAATGGCGATGACATTGGCGACGTGGAAGAGTTGCTCATCGACGATACGCAGAAGCACGTGCGCTTCATCGAAGTCGCATCCGGTGGATTCCTCGGGATCGGTGAGACGCGCTTTCTCATTCCGGTTGATGCGATCAAGAAGATCGAGAACAACGTCGTTCACGTCGACCGCACGCGACAGGATGTGATGTCGGCGCCGCACTACGATCCGGAGCTGATCAACGAGGAGTACTTCTCGCGCGTGTATGGCTACTACGGCTTCGGGCCCTTCTGGGCACCGGGATATGCGTATCCGATGTATCCGTTTTATATCTAATTCAGAAGAATTCTGTCGCGAAGGCGCGAAGAGACGCGAAGATTCACGAAGAAGGATTTGAACAAGGTTTCTTCGCGAACCTTCGCGCGTCTTCGCGCCTTCGCGATATCTCTTTTTAAAATGCCGCGATGCCTGAACAAATCAAAATCGTCGAAGGCGACATCACGGAGCTCGAGGTCGATGCGATCGTGAACGCGGCGAATTCGTCTCTGCTTGGTGGCGGAGGGGTTGATGGCGCGATCCATCGTGCGGCGGGTCCGAAGCTGCTTGACGAATGCCGAAAGCTCGGCGGATGCCCCACGGGCGAAGTTCGATTGACAAAAGGTTATGACCTGCCCGCGAAGTATGTAATCCATGCGGTCGGTCCCGTCTGGGACGGCGGCGGGCATGGCGAAGACGAGTCGCTTGCGAATTGTTACCGCAACGCGCTCCAGACGGCGATCGATCACAAGATTCACTCGATTGCGTTCCCCGCGATCAGCACCGGTATTTACGGGTTTCCATTGAAGCGTGCGACCGAGATCGCGGTGCGGGAAGTGCGCGAGTTTCTCGATAAACACCCACAGATTGACGAGGTGCTCTTCTGCTGCTTCGACGATCGAACAGCGCGGGTGTATGAAGAGACTTTATAACCCATTTAGCCGCGGGGCTTGCCCCGCGCGGACCCCGCGGAGGCGAATGACGTTTCGCGCGGGGCAAGCCCCCTCGGCTAAATGAGGTGATTCATACGATCGAACAATGACATTCCCGCGAAAATCACTATCCTGTCCCATGCTGTGACTGACCTCGAAACCGACAAC
Organism: Phycisphaerae bacterium; assembly: GCA_025924315.1. Classification (GTDB taxonomy): domain Bacteria; phylum Planctomycetota; class Phycisphaerae; order Tepidisphaerales; family Tepidisphaeraceae; genus JAICIO01. The sequence goes on along the minus strand of JAICIO010000005.1, from coordinate 12,555 downwards.
CTGATCACCGTGACCCGTCCGGAAGAGATTCCCGCACCCTATCGGGGCACGCCCATCGGCGATTTGATCGAGTACCACAACCTCCATCGCCCATTCGACCCGTACGACAACGCCAAGCTGCTGGTCGGGATGTGCATGGACAGCCGCAAGCATCTGCACATGCCGGAAAACTTCGCGTACATCATCCGCTCCGGTGGCGGGAATCTGCGGCATAGCGAGTTCAAGGTTTCGATGGCGATCTCCGCGGGCGTGCGGGCGATCGCGCTGCTCGTGCACACGAACTGCCGCATGAGCAACCTGATGAGCCGCCGCGAGGCGTTCATCACCGGGCTGATGGAGAATGGCGGATGGACGCGCGACCAGGCCGAGCGCCAGTTTGACGCCTACGCGCCGCTGTTTGAGATCGGCAACGAGCTTGACTTCGTGAAGAGCGAGGCGGATCGACTGCGTCGCCGCTATCCGAAGGTGATCGTCGCCCCGATGCTCTACAAGCTCGAAGACAACAAGCTCTACTTCGTCCGCGAATGATGCGGGTGATCGTTTAGCCCCCGCGATCACGTGGGGCGCGACGGGAAATCCCCGCGTGGCCGCGGGGGCTAAACGCGCAACTCGCACATGTCCGATTTCCATTCCTTTTCGTTGATGCACCTGCTGATGCTGGTAATGCTCGGTGCGTTTACGGCGCTGATCATCTATCTGGGCCGAAAGTGGGAAGGGACGCCGAAAAGTCGCGCGCTCGACTGGACGCTGGCGATTGTCGCGGTCGTGTTCTGGACGATTGATCACGGACGCTGGATGCTGCCGGGATCGTTTGATCCGTCGGTTGCGCTACCGATTCACATCTGCAACCTGGCGGGGCTGTGCGTCCCGATTGTTTTGCTGACCCGCATCCGGGCCTTTCGTGCGTTGCTCTATTTCTGGGGCATCGGTCTGAGCACGCAAAGCATCATCACGCCGGACCTCGTCATCGGCCCCGCGACATTTGGCTTCTGGATGTACTGGATCAATCACACCATCGTGATCGGCGTGCCGATCTACGATGTCGTGGCGCGTGGATATCGGCCGACGTGGCGCGATTACGGTTGGGTAACGCTCATCGGCATCGGATATCTCGCGATCATCATTCCGCTCGACATCCGGCTGCACGCGAATTATGGCTACGTCGGCGACGCAATGACGAAACAGACATCGATCGTCGATTATCTCGGCAAGTGGCCGCTGCGGATTGTGTGGATCTTTCTGCTGGGACAGCTCGCGATGGCATTGCTGATGCTGCCGTGGGAGGTCGCGCGAGTTCTCGTAGGGTCCGCTTCAGCGGACCGGTTACTGATAGCGCACGGAAAGAAATAACCGGTCCGCTGAAGCGGACCCTACTGGAACTCAATCGTCGGTTGCCGAAATCGAGATGGGGCGCACACAATTAGCGTTCGATGGCCGAGACGCGCATTGGCATTTCAGGCTGGACGTATACGCCGTGGCGGGGCACGTTTTATCCGAAGGACCTCACGCAGAAACGCGAGCTTGAGTTCGCGAGCAAGACGTTCAACTCGATCGAGATCAACGGGTCGTTCTACTCACTCCAACGACCCAGTTCCTATCGCACTTGGTACGAGCAGACGCCGGAGAACTTCATCTTCTCCGTGAAGGGCGGGCGGTTCATTACACACATGAAGAAGCTGAAGGACGTGCGCGAGCCGCTGGCGAATTTCCTCGCATCCGGTGTGCTCGCTCTGAAGGAAAAGCTCGGGCCAATCCTCTGGCAATTTCCGCCGGGCTTTGCGTACAACGAAGCGCGTTTCAGTGAGTTCTTTGAGCTCCTCCCGCGCGATACTGAGTCCGCGGCGGAATTGGCGAAGGAGCACAACGACAAGCTCAAGGGCCGCGCGTACACGAAGACGGACAAAAAGCGAAAGCTCCGGTACGCGGTCGAGATCCGGCACCAATCATTCATGGTCCCCGAGTTCATGCAGCTGCTGCGGAAGCACAACATCGCGTTCGTGTTCGCCGACACGGCGCGGAAGTGGCCTTATGCGGAGGATGTGACCGCCGACTTCATTTATGCGCGACTTCATGGCGATGAAGAGCTGTATGTGAGCGGCTACACCGACAAAGCGCTCGACTGGTGGGCGGCGCGGATGAAGGAATGGCGGGTCGGGAAACAGCCGTGCGATAAGCGATGCATTACGGATCGTGAGCCCTCGCATCGCAAGTCGCGCGACGTCTTCGTCTACTTCGACAACGACGCAAAGGTGAAGGCGCCCTTCGATGCGCTGGCGCTGTGTCGCCGGCTCGGTGTGGATTGGAGCAAGGATCATCCGAAGGAGCCGGAGGGAATCGTCGGGGAAGAAGCGCGCGAGCATTGGCCTGCGATTCGGAAGAAAAAGTAGTCTGGGCTCCTGGCCGCTTGCGGCTTAGCGGGAACGGTCTGATCCTCCCGCTAAGCCGCTAGCGGCCGGAACGAAAGACACATTTTCTTCCTCAATCCCCAATCAACAATCACCATTTTCCCCTATAATCTCGCCCAACACACGGAGGTGGCCATGCGCATCATCGCGCTGATGAACCAGAAGGGCGGGGTGGGAAAGACGACGACCTGCGTCAATCTCGGCGCGGCGCTGGCGGAGATGGGACGAAAGATCTGCCTGATCGATCTCGACCCGCAGGCGCACCTCACGATCAACTACGGCATCAACCTCACGCCGGAAGTCATCTCGCTTTACGACGTGCTGCTCGGCGAGAAGACGTTTCTCGAAGCGATGCACCGCGTGGATGACGAGAACATCGCGCTCGTGCCCAGCAGCATTGACCTCGCCGCGGCGGACATCGAGCTGGCGAGCGTTCCCGGTCGCGAGCTCGTCTTGCGAAGGGCGATTGAAGCGGCGCAGCACGACTTCGATTACATCCTGCTCGACTGCCCGCCGTCGCTCGGGTTGCTGACGGTCAACGCGCTGTCATGCGCGAACGAAGTGATCATCCCGATGCAGCCGCATTTCCTCGCCCTGCAGGGCGTCGCGAAATTGCTTGAGACGGTGCAGATCGTGAACCGGCGGATGAATCCGAAGCTCAAGGTCAGCGGGATCGTGCTGACGATGTTCGATTCGCAGACGAAGCTGACGAGCGAAGTCGTCGCGGAGCTGAACGCGTTCATCGAGCAGGCGAAGGGCAAGCCGTTGCCGTGGGCCGGGGCGAAGATCTTCGACAGCAAGATTCGCCGGAACATCAAGCTTGCGGAGTCGCCAAGTTTTGGACAGACGATCATCGCGTATGGTCCCACGAGCAACGGCGCGGCCGATTACCGGGCGCTCGCGAAGGAAATTGACGCGATGACGCCGGCGACAGCGCCTGCTGTTCAAGTGACTCCCGAGCCTCAAGTTGCTCCGATTGCTCCGACACCGAAAGTGGAAGTGACGATCAGTCCGTCGATCCAATCGAATCCGATCACGACGAAGGTCGCATCGTAGGGTGCGCTTCAGCGCACCGGTTATTTTTCGTGCGCGCGGAATAACCGGTGCGCTGAAGCGCACCCTACAAACCCCTTTCTGAGTTTTGCGTGTGATTATGCCTGGCGCCGACGACGTGCCAGCAGGAGCATCGCGCTGGCGGGGATCAGCATCATCGTCATGGGTTCCGGCACGACCGTCGCCGTGATCTTCCAGGCTTCGAAGCTTCCCTGGGCGGGCGCTTTTTCGCCGAACTTCGAATAGAGCATGATCCACTGATCGTCGGCGGAGTAGAACGTCGGGATCAGCGCGACCATGTCGTTCTTTCCTTGACCGTTGCTGCGGTCGCTGAGCTTGATGTCGTTGTCGGTCGCGCCAACGTCGATGTTGTAACGAAGCGTGAAGCCGGTCTCCGTGCCGAACGCCTTCGTGTCGTTGCCCGGCGTGATTGGGAACGAATATAGCTTCAGGTCGTCGAGCGAAATGGTCTTCTGACTCGCGCTCTGCGGCTCGCCGATGTCGAGCAAAAATCGGTAGTACGAGTTGCCCTGGTATTGCACGATTGGGAGCTGGCTGAGTTTCAGCAGATAGCTGCCGGACTTGGTGTCGGCGCTGACCGGCCCGTTGTTGTTGTAACCGGATTCGACGGTGCCTTGATGTGCCTGAATTCGCACGAACGCATTCGACGGATTGGCGTCGTGGTCGTCGTTGACGAAGAACCAGGCGTTGTTGAACTCAACGCTCCCGGTGCTCGTGAGATCGACGTAAGCAGCACGCGCACTCGTGACCGACAAAGTCAGCCCAAGTCCCACCAGCGCAGATAGTCTGCGGATCATTCTCCCTTGACGCATAAACTCCGGCTCCTATGTGCCTCGCATTGTGCAGCAACACTCAAGTAAATTCCACGGTCATTGCGGGAATTTGTAAAAAATTTGCGCTCGGTCGCGGTGGAGGCGCGATCGATGTGCTTCGGTAAGATGCGCGGCATGGAGAGCCTGCACGCACCGTGGCGGATGGAATACATCCGCTCGCTCGAAAAGAACCGTGACAACGCCAATGCGCCGTGCTTTTTATGCCAGGCCGCGGACGCTGACGAATCCAAGTACAAGCAGTTGAACATTTTGTGGAAGACGGATCTATCGATCGTTCTGCTGAACCTCTTCCCTTACACGAATGGCCATCTGCTCGTGGCTCCCCGGATGCACGAGCCGGAGATGGAAAGCCTCTCGCACGAGCAGGCCGCCGACCTTCAAGTGCAAACCATCGAAGCGATCAAGCTGTTAAAACGGGCAATGTCGCCGCAGGGATTCAACGTCGGCATTAATCTGGGCAAGTGCGCCGGCGCCGGATTGCCCGGCCATCTCCATCAGCACATCGTTCCACGATGGGCGGGCGATACGAACTTCATGAGCGTCGTGGGCGACGTGCGCGTGGTTCCGGAGGCGGTGACGAAGGTGTATGAGCAGCTGGTGGAACTGCGGAAGAAGATGGGCGCGTCGGGATCGTGAAGCTGGTGATTGGTGATTGATGCGTGAGTGAGGAGTGATTCGTGAGTCGGTAGTGATTATTGATTAGTGAATAACAAGAAGGGCGTCGACTGCTTCATTAATCACTAAAGCCGCGCGCGTTTTGGTGTAGCGGGAGGGCGAGGCTCCCGCCGAGCCGTTTCTGCCTGGATCCACAAAAACGGCTCGGCAGGAGCCTCGCCCTCCCAAGGCGCTCGCTACGCCTTCTCGCGCATCGATCTAATCAATAATCGCTAGTTCCATCACGCCCAATCACCAATCACCATAATCACAAATCCGCCATCGCCTGTGACAGGCGTCGCACTTCATGCAGCGCCATCCCTCCCAGTTTTGGAATGTTCGACCCCAGCGGCGGGACGATCGCATGGCCCAGGCCGAGCCGGCTCGCTTCGCGTAAGCGCGTCTCGAGTTGTGGAACGCTCCGCACCTCTCCGCCCAATCCCAATTCACCGACCGCGAATGTTCCCGGTGGCAGGGGACGATTGATGTGGGCCGACGCGATCGCGAGTGCGACCGCGAGGTCGATCGCGGGCTCCTGCACCTTCACACCACCCGCGACGTTCACGAAAACGTCTTCGGCCGCCAGTCGTAATTCGGCGCGCTTCTCAAGCACCGCGATGATCATCGCGACGCGGTCGCTGCTCACGCCGCTTACTTTTCGTCGCGCCGCGCCGATGACGCTGGATGCGGTCAGCGCCTGCACTTCCACGAGCAAAACCCGCGAGCCCTGCATCGCCGCGGTAATGACGCTGCCGCTCGGTGGGCCCGCGTCGCCGTGCTGCTCGACGAACAGATTCCCGGGATCGGTCACCTCGCGCAGCCCTTCGCCGGTCATCTCAAACAGCCCGACCTCGTGCGTGCTGCCGAAGCGGTTCTTCACACACCTGACGATGCGGTGCGAATGAAAGCGATCGCCTTCGAAATAGACGACGGTGTCGACGATGTGCTCGATGATCTTCGGCCCCGCGAGGGTACCGGCCTTGGTCACATGGCCGACGAACACCACCGCGATCTGGCTCATCTTCGCGAGGTAAACCAGCTCCATGCAGCAATCGCGCAGCTGCGTAACGGAACCCGGGGCCGCGGGAACGTCGGGCTTATAAATCATCTGAATCGAATCGATGATCACGACCGCCGGCTGAACTTTGTGGATCTGGTTGATGATGCGCTCGACGTTCGTCTCGGCGAGGACGAGAAGGTTTGAGCTCGTGACACCAAGGCGCGACGCGCGAAGCTTCGTTTGTCGCGCCGATTCTTCGCTCGTCACGTACAGCACTTTGATGCCGGCATCAGAGGCCGGTTCGCTGATCGTGGCCAACTGCGAGCTTCCGCTGGTCGCTCGCAGGCCGTTTTTCTTGAGCAAGCGATCGGATTTGCTGAGGAGCGCCTCGGCTGCGCCCGTGCCGGCCGCCAGGTCATTTGCGACCTGCAGCAAAAGAGTTGATTTGCCGATCCCCGGCTCGCCGCCGACGAGAACCGCGCTGCCCGGGACAATCCCGCCGCCGAGGATGCGATCGAATTCCCCAATTCCCGTTGGCGTTCGCGGCGCGTCGTCGGTGTCGATCTCATGCAACGGCATCGGCTCGGCGCCCTGCACGAGATCGCCGGTCGCATTCGATCCGCCGATGGGCTTGCGCGCATCGGGCGTCGGGGCTTTGAACTCCTGCAGGCCGTCCCACGTTCCGCAGTCGGGACATTTTCCCATCCATTTCGGATGAAGACTTCCGCAGCTGTTGCAGAGAAATTGGGTCTTTGTTTTGGCCATTTAGCGCGCGCAACACGCGATTATATTTGCAATTCTTAGTGTATTCATAAAACTATTTACTATCAGCACTTATAAAAACATCGCCGATTGCCGCGAAAAAATTATGTTGCGCCATGTTGCGCCATGTTGCGCTCGGGCCAAGGGGCCGCCTCGCACACTGCATCTTATCGAACAGACACCTAACAATCAATGCGATTATTCGCTCGCGGGCGAGACTACCGGAAAGGCGGATTCCACCACCTCGCGGCGGGCCGCTCGAGCCGGATAGAAGATCGCCATCACGACCAGGCAGCCGAGCGAGATCCACATCGGAATCCCAAACATCCGCGCGTAGCTCAATCCGCCGTCGGTTTTGCTGATTGACGAGATGTAGCCCGAGAGCAGGTTTCCGCCCACGACACCCAACCCGAAAACGATCAGGCCGTAGAGGCTCTGGGCGCTGGCGCGAACGTCCTTCGTCGTCAGTTCATCGACAATGATGAACGCGATGAAGAAGAAGCAGCCGAAGCAGATGCCGTGCAGCGCCAAGGCCGGAATGACGGTCGCTGGATGCGGCAGATAGGCGAAGACGGCAAAGCGAAGCGTGTAGGCGAGCACGCCGATACAAAGCAGTGCCTTGTACGACACCTTCTTCACGATCAGCGGCATGAGCGCCAGCACGCACATTTCCGAGATCTGCCCGATGGTCATGAGCCCGCCGCCGCCCACACCGAAGATGCGGTTGATTCCTTTCGCCACCCCAGCGGCGGATGAGCTTTGAATCGTGCTCTGGAGGAACGGCGCAGTCAGCACGAAATAAAACTGGTGCACGCAGGCGATCACGAACGAGACGAAAAACAGCACGAGCAGCGCGCGGCTGCGAAACACTTCGCGGGTTGCTTCCCACGCGGCGAAATTCTGCTTATCGCGCCGCGGAGGCGTTGGGGGGAGCAGGAAGCAGAAGATTCCCATCAATACGCCGAGGATGGCGCTCAGCCGGAGACTGTCGCCCATGCCCGCAACCTGCGAGTGCGAGATCTCCGCCGGCGTTGCGCCCTGCGAATGGCGATAGAGCAGCCACTGGCCGATCGCGATGCCGACGACGATCCATCCGATCGTCCCCCACACGCGGATCTTGCCGAATTCCTTGTCGCGATCGACCAGGTGATGAAACGCGAGCGAGTTGGTGAGCGCGAGCGTCGGCGCGTAGATCACGGAATACAGAACTGAATAAACGATGAGCTCGCCGTAGCTCGAAACGTCCGCCAGTCTCCACACAAGCACCGCGCCGATCAGATGACTGATTCCGAGGAACTTTTCAGTGTTGAACCAGCGATCGGCAATCTGCCCCGCGAGGAACGGCGCGACGAGCGCGCCGGCGGCGCCGATCGAAAAGAGCAGCGCCGCCTTCTCCGGCGTGAGTCCGCGATAGCCGGTCAGAAACGCGAAAAACAGCGGCAGCCACGCGCCCCAGATCGCGTATTGCAGGAACATCATGATCGACAACTTCACGCGGATGTTCAGGGGCGTTTGCGATAGATCGTCACTCACGGCGATTGTCGTCATCGGCTGTCCTCTTCGGTTGATGCCATCGTAACGAAGTGACCGATTTTGGTCATACTATCGGTGGCACAGACATTCTTGTCTGTGATGGGGCGATGTACTCATCGACCCATGTCGGTCGCGGAGTACCGCGCCCGATCACCGACAGGAATGTCGGTGCCACCGGCTCTCTCAGGGTGTCCTCGATTGCACGCGCACATGCGATTCCTGATCGACGGAGACGATCATCGGCTTCGGTCCTTTCACCGTCACGCTCGCGGTCCAGGCTTGCGGGGTTCCGTGGAAATCGATCGGCAGATCCGACGTGAAGTTCATGTCCTTCAGGCTTGTCGCCCAGTGCTTGTTCTTGTAGCGATAAAGGCGCTGGGCGTGATAGAGCTTGAAAAGGGCGAGGCGGGCGTTGGCGGTCGGATCGGGCTTGAAGACGCCTTTGCCCGGTGGTTCTTCGGTGAATTGCACGTAACCGAATCGCTCGGGCGCATGCATGTTCATCTCCGCCTGCGGGGACCAGACGGAGTACTTTGACGTCTTTTCATCGACATACTCCGAGCGCGCGAGGTTGATCCGCCACTGATCACTCGGCGCGGGCTTCTTTGCAAGCGATTGAAGCGCTGAAAACGGGATGGCGATCTCGATATCCCATCCGCGGTCGGTGTCATTCGAATTGTTTAGCGTGCCTTCGACATGCACAGCCGTTTTCATGCCGGTGAGCTCGAACGACAGATCCGGCTTTCCGCGATCGCGGTAGGGCTTGTCCATCGTGAGGTCCATCGTCGTGTTGAGGGCGTTGATCTCGAGCTCGACGTAGTTCTGATTGTCGCCGTCGGGATCGATGAAGACTTCGAAAGCATTGCCGGTGTAGAGCTCGCCGTCGTGGTCGCTGATCTTGGCGGAGACATTGGTCTCGTCGAGATGGGCGGCGATGTAGAGCGTCGTGTCGCTCCAGAGCATTTTCGCCCGCGTGGCAAATTGCGGCTTGGGCGAAGTGGATTTGCCGACGATGTCGACGAAATCGCCGGTCCACGGCGCGTTCGCCCATTCGACGTCGGTGATGTTGCCGTCGATTTTCATCTGCTCATCGGTGGTGCGATAGCAGAGATACTCGGCGATCTTTGGCGCTTCGTCGGCTCGCGCGAAAGATGCGAACAAAATCAAAGCGGCGCCAATGACGGATGCACCTCGCGCCATCGCTCGGCGGTTTCGCAGATCGATACGCGTTTGATCTGCGAAACCGACAAGCGACTTCGAAAGCGACTTCGCGAATTCAATCATTCAGAAATCCTTATGTCGGTAATAACCGGATGGGAGGATAATCGAGACCGCGGGAAGCGAGAATTAAATTTACGACCAGAACAGTTGCCGCTGCCAAGGCCTCGCCGAAAATGAGGCCGATGAAGAAGGGTCGCCAACGCTGATAAAAAGTTGCCCCACCGAAGCGGAGGATGAGCACTTTCACAAGCCAGCCGATCATCAGGCTGAACCACGCCGCGTGAATGTAGTAGGTATTGCAACCGAGATATCCCACCGGCAGGAACGGCCACCACGCGAATCGCCACGTCATCAACTGCAACAGCAGCGTGATCCCCACACCAACGGACAAGTTGAGGGCGGGACTGTGCGCTTTCGGTGGAAACGGCCGGCCCGCGCTCTGCACCGGCCCGACGATTTCCTCCATCGGCAGCGTTTGCAACGCCTGCGGATTCTCGAGCGTCCGCTCGCGCTGCGTGAGGGGTGCGCTGTACGTGTAATAGCAGTGAAGCGACGAGGTGGCGCATACCACAAAACCTAAGATCAGCGACCAAGCCATCAGCGCCGCCAGCTTCGAACGATCTCGCGATCCCACCCCCGCGCCATCTGAAACGCGCAGTCCATGCTCCGCAAACGTGAGCAATCCTTCACGGGTCGTATATCCGCCGTTGATCGTGAACACGCCCGCGAAGAAGAGATCGCGCGTGCTCCAGGTGCTCGAAGGGAAGAGACTGAAGATCTGACCGGACGTGACGGTCGAGCGGAAAAACGGCAGGCCCGTTTCCGCGACGACACGCGCGACGACGATCTGCGCAAGAAGAATCACGCCGACGATGAGCAGCGCCATCAACAGATGCACGCCAAGGAGGATGAGCCACGCGAGCATCGTGCCGATGCCGATCAGCGCGCTGATTCCGACGAGCGGAGACTGGCGCGCGATCGTGCTCCAATGCTTCCGTCCGATCCAGACAACGGCGCCGACATACACCACGCACGCGCCAAAATGCTGGTCGTCCCACGCCTCGCGGGGGATTTCGATCTGTTGATGCGCGAACATCTCGTACGCGCGGACGATGAGGTAAATCGCCCACAGGCTGAAGACCGTGCGGGCGGGGATGAAGTAGGCGATGCCAACGAAGGTGAAGTAGATCGTCGCGCTTTTGACGTAGGGCGGCAGATACACCCACGGCGCAGAAGAGAGCACATCGCTGAGCTGATACCCGAGCGGAATCCCCGGGAAATACCCTGGCAGATACAGATGCAGCGCCGCGAGCCACTGGATGACGAATACGCCGCCGAGGCCGAGCCAGAAGACCCGGCTGCGAAAGAGATCGTTGAGAAAGTTTCCGGGTTTCGGTTCTTCGATCAGCGCCAGCTCGAGCTGCGCGACGGGGAACGGCAGCCGCTCGTTCATCGCCCACTGCACGCGGACGAGATACGCGATCGCGACGAGCGTTGTCATCAGGCCGGCGATGAAAATGCCCCAACCCAGCAGCGGAATGATCCAGGCGGAGTAAGGAATCGCGCTGCCCGGTTGCACGCGGCCATAAAAATCGACGACATTCGAATCGGACGGCGCCGTCGCCAGATCCTTCACCGGGAAGAGCCAGGTCGGCAGATGCATGCCCAGGAAATTTTGCCAGTAATGCGGGTAATCGCGCCCGTAAAACAGCGGCGAAACGAGCGTCGGCAGAAACGGGCGCATCAGCCCCTGCCCGGGGATGCTACAGGCGACGAGCGACATCACCATGATCACCGCGAGCTCGGTTCCGCGCAGCGCGCGCCGCGGGGCGAACCGGTGGAGCAAGCCGTTCACACCGATCGTGAGTACGAAAAACAGCAGCACGACGCACAGCGGCAGATAGCTGCCGACCATCGGCGTGTTGGCGAGGATCCAGTCGTTGAAAGGCGTGATTCCGCAGATGAGCGCGACGAAGAGCGAACCGATGAGAACGGCGCGGAAAGTGATGGCTCGCTTCGGTTCCGGCATTCCTTCTCTTTTGTGGCACGACTCAGCCGCTTGCGGCTTAGCGGAAAACACAAGCCGCTTTACTCCCCGCTAAGCCGCAAGCGGCGAACCCCTGCTATCGATAAGTGCGCGCCTCGTCGCACACCTCGCACGTCCCCGCGTCGCATAGAAGCGCCATCGGATCGCGGCGAAGCATTTCGCTTGCGACGGTGACGATGTCCTGCGATCGCATCAGCATCACCTTTGACGGACCGATCGTGCCATCGATGATCTTGCTCGATCCTCGAAGCGGCGCGTCAACGCGATTAAAGCTTTTGCTGCAGTTCGGCCGCCGCAGCGTCACTTCCTTCGTCCCGTGCGGCGTGATGACCTTTTGCGTGCGCGTGCGGTTGAGATACGGCACACCGACGACTTCCTCCGCGACGTGAATCATCGAACTTGAGTTATGCCGACATCCGATGAGCAGCACCCAAGCGTTGCGCTTCCACAATCGCCACAGCGGACTCTCTTCACCGAACGGATGATGCTTGTCGTGATCCGCGAGGATCTCGCCCGCGAGCGGACCAATACCGGCCACTGCGTGCGTCGGATGATCGCTGCGTAACGCATCCGGCCGCTTGCGAAACGCTTCGGTGATCGCCCCGGTGAGCGACGGCGTCGCATTGCGATCCCATGGTACTTGCGAAAAGTTGAACGTCGGAACGAACACGGTTCCGCCGGGCAAAACCGACTGCACGAGCGCGTCCGCAACCCCAGCAGCGCCGCCTTCCACCTCACCAAAACTTTTCAGCGAGGTGTGTGCAAGGAGCAAATCTCCGGGGCGAACGCCCAACGCTCGAATTCCTTCAACGATCTGGTCCGTCGTTATGCTCATGAACAATTCTTTCGTAGGGTGCGCTGCAGCGCACCGGTTTTACGGCTCCCACTTAATTCCCGCGCGCCACTGTAGGGTCCGCTTCAGCGGACCGGTTATTTCTTCGCCTCGAAAAGCCGAATAACCGGGCCGCTGAAGCGGACCCTACAAAAGCCACCGTCGGCGCGCGATCAAATGAGATCCGTATTATT